>JAJYLG010000061.1 GCA_021787985.1 Chloroflexota bacterium | reverse complement strand
GCCGCGAGCGACCTGCTCATGGAGCTTCAGGCGGATGTGCTCGACCGGCCGGTTGTGCGGGCACACACGCTGGAGACGACGGCGCTGGGAGCTGCCCTGCTGGCCGGTATCGGCGTCGGTTTGTACGCGGACGAGGCGGCCGCCGTGCGCGTCCTGTCCCCCGAGCGCACGTTCCGACCGCAGTGGGACGACACGCGACGCGCCGCGCTGCGCGAGCGATGGCGGCGCGCCGTGGAACGCGCCCGCGGCTGGGCGACGTCGTGAGCAGACTCGACCCTCTGACCGCGACAACGTTCGACCTGCTCATCGTCGGCGGTGGCATCAACGGCGCGGGCCTGGCGCGTGAGGCAGCGCTGCACGGGCTGAGGGTCGCGCTGGTCGAGGCCAACGACTACGGCTGGGGCACGACCTGGCGTTCGACCAAGCTGATCCACGGCGGGCTGCGCTACCTCCAGCACCTCGAGATCGGACTGGTGCGGGAGGCGTTGCGCGAACGCGGCCGCCTGACGCGCATGGCGCCACACCTCGTGCGACCGCTCGACTTCGTCGTTCCGGTCTACCATGACGGCCGGCGCCCGCCCTGGCAGGTGTCCGTCGGGCTCACGCTGTACGACCTGCTGGTCCTTCCCGGGAAGGACTTCCGGCGCCACCGCCGGGTGACCGAGCAGGAGCTCATGCGGCTGGCGCCCGCCACACGCAGGGACGGGCTCCGCGCCGCCTTCCGCTATCAGGACGCCCGCTGCGACTTCCCCGAGCGGCTGTGCTGGGAGAACGTCCGCGACGCCTGCGCCCTCGGAGCCACTGCACTCAATCACGTGCGGGTCGAGCGGCTGCTGATCGCCTCGGGCCGCGTCGTCGGAGCGGCGATATCAGACCGACTCGACGGCGGGACCGCCGAGGCGCGGGCAGCCGTGGTGGTCAACGCCGCCGGCCCCTGGGCGGATGCCGTCGTCGCCGGCGGGCGGCGCCTCGTGGGCGGCACCAGGGGGACCCACCTGGTCGCGGACCTCGGACCGGGTGCGCCGGGCGTCGCGCTGTACGCCGAGGCGTTCCGCGACGGACGCCCCTTCTTCGTCGTGCCGTGGCGCGGCGCGTGGCTCATCGGCACCACCGACGTCGTGCACGAGAAGTCGCCGGACGACCTGCTACCCGAGCCATGGGAGGTGGAGTACCTCTGGGAGGCGACGCGCTGGCTCCTGCCGGGGCTGCAGACCGGCCCGGAATGCGTGCGCTACGCCTACGCCGGTGTCCGACCGCTCCCGTCCGCCACCGGGCGTGAGGCCGGCGCCATCACGCGCCGCCACCAGGTCGTGGACCACTCCGCCGACGGGATCGAGGGTTGCTTCTCGCTCGTGGGCGGAAAGCTGGGAACGTTCCGCAGCCTGGCGGAGGAGGCGACGAGGATCGTCCTTGGTCGCCTGGGCCGGCCGCGCCACCCAGCTCACAGCGAGCGACGACCGCTCGCCGGGCGGGCACCGGCCCGGTTGCGAAGCGGGCCCTACGGCGTCTACGGCCACCGAGCGCCGTTGGCCGCCCGGCTCGAGGGCGAGGCCGAGGGCCTCGCCGCCCCGCTCTGCCCGCACACCGCGGCTACCGGGGCGATGGTCCTGTACGCGGCGCGGCACGAGCAGGCCCGCACGCTCGCCGACGCGCTCTTGCGCCGAACGCCTGCCGCGTGGGCGTCGTGCAACGGACGCGACGCGGCGCTCGGCGCGGCACGGATCATGGCGCGCGAGATCGGCTGGGACGAACGCGAGATCGAGCGGCAGCGCGCGTGGTATGCTGGCGAGGTAGCGCGCGCATTTCGCAGCGCGCCGGATCTCCCCACCGGCGCAACTCGCTGACGTGCGCCCGTCGCCTGTCGCGGTCCGGGAGACCGCCGTGCGTTGACACGGTGCAGCCGCTGCGTACTATGCAGACAAGCTGGCGACGTTGGCTGACCGGGGGCAGCAACGGGCAGATGCCCGGCTCGCTCGCCCCGCCGCAGACCGAGGAGGACCGGGTGACGAACCGACCAGGCAAAGGTGAGGGTTTCCTCTTCCGCCGCAAGAAGACAGGTAACGAAGAAGGCTACGAGCGCATTCAGCGCATCATCGAGGAGCGCCAGCGGCAGCTCGAGGCCGGTGGCCATGGCGAGAGCGTGCAGCCACTCCAAGAGGAAGAGGAAGGCGTCCTCTTCCAAAAGGGCGGACGCGCGGCCACCCCGGCCGCGAAGCCGGCATCTTCCAGCACGGTCACGATGGTCCCACCGCCGGAGCCTCCGGCGCCCGTCAGCCGGCCGAGCTTCGCCGCCACGTTGCCGCCGGAGCTAGAGGCACCCCCTCTGCCGGCGATGGAGCCCCCCGCCACCGGCACTGCCACCGTCATCGGCAAGGACGCCCGCTGGGAAGGCACCCTCACCGCCGAGCGCGACGTGCGGATCGAGGGCAGCGTCACCGGCGAAGTGCGCACCCAGGCAACGCTGTTCGTCGCCTCCGACGCACGAGTGGAGGGCACAGTGCGCGCTGCCGACGTGGTGCTGGCCGGAGCGATCCACGGCGAGATCCATTGCAGCGGCAAGCTCGAGGTGCTCCCCGGCGGCGCCGCCCACGGCGAGGTTCACACCGGCCGGCTCGTCATCCACGAGGGCGCCTTCATCGACAGCAAGTTCGAGATGCAGCGTGACGGCACCTCGCCGCGCCGACGCTGAACGGACCGCTGATCCGGCACCGCCGGGTCGGAAAGGACGGACTCCATGACCACCTACTCGACTCCGCCCAGCGAAATCAGCGCGGGAGGCATGAGTCTGGTCGACGCTCATACCCACTTCGACGGCGTGTTCCGAACGACCCAGGACCTGCGCGTCGACGGGCGGTGCGAGGGCCAGATCCATTGCGACGGAACCCTCTTCGTCTCCGAGTCGGCTGTCGTGTCGGCGCGTGTCCAGGCCGGGCGCGTCAGCGTCGCGGGCAGCCTGCAGGGCGAAATCCGCTGCCGCAGCCGCTTCGAGATCATCGCCACGGGTCCCGTCAACGGACGGGTCCTCGCGGGTACCGTGGTCGTGCACGACGGCGCGTTTTTCGATGGTGAGCTGCGCATGCGCCGCGAGGGCGAGCCGGAAGAGCCGGAGCCCGCGGCCGAGCGCACCGTCGGGCTTCCGCCGCGTCGCCGCACCCCGTCACTCGATCTCGGATCGAGCAACGAGGACCAGACGACGCCATCGCCGCGCTTCAACGGCCGGCCGACCTCGCGCGAGGGCGCTGACCCGCGCCGGACGTAGCCGCCGAGCGCGTCACCGAACATGTATTGGCGGGACAGCCTGCGGCTGTCCCGTCTCGTCTTCACACGCCTGAGGTATCAAGCCGGCCTGCAGCAGGCGGCGGCCAGCGGTCCGGACCGCGCCTACGCGGACGCAGACCCCGGCTCGTCCGGCTGCTCGGTGGCCAGGCGGCGCAGCGCGTCGCCCTCGCGGACGTCCGCCGCCGCGCCTGCCGGCAGCTCCAGCACCCAGCGGCTCCGCAGCACCAGCGGGCCGACCCGCCACGGCCGGATCCCGCGCAGCACCCGTAGCACCCGGCCGTCACGCGCCACATGCACCACGTCGAGCGGGTAGCGCATGAAGAACATGTGTATGCTGTTCGCCGGCTCCAGCAGCAGTCCTTCGCCCGGTCCAGGCGCGGGCGTAAGCATCAGGCCGCGGAACCGCTGCCAGAAGCCACGCGCCACGCGGGCACGCGCCGCCAGCACGGCGCCCGTGCGCTCGACCACGATGCGCTCGACGCGGGCCTTCCCCATATCCGCAGCATACGCCCGCCCGACCTGCGTGCAGCAGGCAGGCCCGCTGGATTCCCCCGCCCGCGCGGAACGACGAGGGAGGGCGGGAATGGCGAGGGAGGGCGGGAATGGCGAGAGAGAGAGCCCGCGGGCTACTTGCCGACCAGGTTGTGGTAGATCTGGATCGCCGCCGGTCCCAGGATCACGATGAACATCGAGGGAAAGATGAAGAGCACCAGCGGGAAGACCATCTTCACCGGCGCCTTGTAGGCCTGCTCTTCCGCCCGCTGACGGCGCCGCGTGCGCATCTGGTCCGCCTGCACCCGGATCACCTGTCCCAGACTCACACCCATCGTCTCCGCCTGGATCATCGCGTTCACGAGCTGCGACACGTCGGGGACCTGCGTCCGGACCGCGATGTCGTGCAGCGCATCGCGCCGGCTGCGGCCCAGCGCCATCTCGCGCAGTGCCCGCCGCAGCTCGTCGCTGAACGGGCTCTCGACCTTCTCCACCACACGGCTGAGCGCGGCGTCGACGCCCAGGCCGGCCTCGACGCACGTCACGACCAGGTCCATCGAGTCGGGAAGCGCCTTGATGACCCGCGTCTGTCGGCGCCGCACACGGCCGTTCAGCCAGACGTACGGCCCATAGGCGCCGATCAGGACCGTCACCACCAGGTAGAGCAGCTTCATGTTGATCGGCACCTTGCCGGGCAGCACCAGGACGCCGATCAGCAGCGGCAGCCCCACCGCCAGCATGCCCCACACCGCCAGCAGCGTCCGCGCGCTCAGCGGACTGCCCGCGGTGGTCAGCTTCGCCTCCAGCCGCCCAACCATGGAACTGGGGATGAGCAGCTCGAGCCGGCGGCCAAACCACGCCACCATCGGCGCGAGCACGCGCTCGCCGAAGGGGCGGTCGATGTCGGGCAGCTCCACCTGACTCCCGCCCACCCCGCGCAGGTTCTCGATCCGCCGCTGCACCAGGTTCTCCCGCGGGGCCGTTGCCGCGGCTACGGCCGCGGTGACCGCGAAGAACACGACCAAGGCGATCAGGACCGGCATCCTACCTCTCCTACACGTCGATCGCGAGGATGCGCCGGATCACGAACCACCCCAGCACCTCGCCGGCGACGCCGACCGCGAGCATGACCCGGCCGGGTACGGTGACGAACAGCGGCATCATGTACGGACGGTTCATCACGAAGAAGAGCAGCCCCAGCAGGACCGGCAGGCCGATCAGCACCAGGCCGGTCATGCGCTGCTGGGACGTCAGCGCCCGGACCTCGCCCTGGACGCGCTCACGCTCGCGGATCGTGTGGCCAACGCCGTCGAGGATCTCGGCCAGGTTGCCGCCTGTCGCACGTTGAATCAGGATGGCCGTGACCACGACGTCGAAGTCGTACGATCCGACGCGCTGGTTGAGCGCGACGAACGCTTCCTCCGCCGTGCTCCCGATCGCCATGTCACGCAGCATGCGGTGCAGCTCGACCGCCAGGGGCGGGTCGAGCTGCGTCGCGGCCTGGTCGACCGCCTGCATCAGCCCGAAGCCGGCCCTCAGACCGCCCGAGAGCATGGAGATCAGCTCGGGCAACTGCGCCTGCAGACGCCGCAGCCGCGCTGCCTTCTTCCGCTGTAGCCACAGGTGGGGCAGCCAGACGCCGACCACCAGGCCCAGCGCCCCGGCGATCAGGATGCCCGTCAGCAGGACCACGATGAACGCGGTCAGGACGGCGGAGATGCCCTGGATCAGCACGAGCTCGCTGACCTTGAGCTGGACCCCCGCCCGTTCCAGCTCCATGTCGAGCTTCAGCGCCCAGCGCCGGCGTCCCAGGGCCGCCTCGAGCTGCGGTATACCGGCAAGCCGGCCGCGGCGCAGCGCCGCCAGTGGCTCCTCCTGCACGACGCGCTGGTAGTCGCCCGCGTATTTCTTCAGCCGTTCGCGGGCGAGCTCCGCGCGGCGCTCGCCCAGGCGCTTCCAGCCGGCTGCACCGAGCACGATCGCCAGGAAGATAAGGACCGAGACGACGAGCGGCAGCAGCATGTCTACCAGTTCCTCGCGTTGAACAGGCCGGACGGCAATTCCACGCCGGACACCTCGAACTCCTCGTAGAACGAGGGCCGGATGCCGGTGGCTTCCATCTCGCCGATCACCTTGCCGGACTCATCGACCCCGCGCTGGTGGAACTTGAACAGGTCCTGCAGGGTGATGATCTGGCCCTCCATCCCCGCCACCTCGGTGATCTCCGTCAGCCGGCGCGAGCCGTCCGGGAAGCGGGCGATCTGGATGATCAGGTGGATCGCGGACGCCATCTGCTCGCGAATCGCCTTCAACGGCAGCTCCATGCCGGCCATCAGCACCATGTTCTCGACGCGGGCCAACGCGTCACGCGGCGAGTTGGCGTGGACGGTGCTGATGCTGCCCTCGTGGCCGGTATTCATCGCCTGCATCATGTCGAACGCCTCGCCGCCGCGGACCTCGCCGATGATGATGCGGTCGGGCCGCATGCGCAGGGCGTTGCGCACCAGGTCGCGCTGGGTCACCTCGCCCCGTCCCTCGAGGCTGGCCGGCCGCGCTTCGAGCGTGACCACGTGCTCCTGCTGGAGCTTGAGCTCGATCGGGTCCTCGATCGTGACGATCCGCTCGTGGTTCGGGATGAAGCCGCTGAGCGCGTTCAGCAGCGTCGTCTTGCCGGAGCCGGTGCCGCCGGAGATGAGGATCGAGCGCCGAATGCGCACGCAGGCCGACAGGAATTGCGCCGCCTGCGGCGTGAAGCTGCCGATGGAGACCAGATCGTCCATCGCCATCTTGTCCGCGCGGAACTTGCGGATCGTCACCGACGGGCTTCTGGGTGCGATCGGCGGGATCACCGCGTTGACGCGCGAGCCGTCCGGCAGGCGGGCGTCGACCATCGGCGACGCCTCGTCGATCCGCCGCCCCAGCGGCGCCACGATGCGCTCGATGATGCGCATGATGTGGCCGTTGTCCCGGAAGCGGACGCTGCTCTTGTGCACGCGCCCATCGCGCTCGAAGTACACCTGGTCGGGTGCGTTGACCATCACCTCCGAGACGGACGGATCACGAAGCAGCGGCTCGATCGGCCCGTACCCCAGCACCTCGTCGGCGATCGTCTTGATCAGCTCGTCGCGCGTCAGCCCGATGATGTTCGGCGCCTCCTGCTGCAAGAGGGCCTTGGCCGCCTGCTCCACCGCCTCGCGCGCCTTGACCGGCGGCAGCTTCTCCAGCGCCTCCGTCTCGAGCTCGGTGATCAGCCGTCGATGCACCCGGTACTTCAGGTCGTCGTACTGCTCCAGGTTGACCGTCACACCCGCGGCGCCGACCCGCGGCTTCGCCGGATCACGCGAAGGCGTCGACGGCGGTTCCGGCGAGGGCTTCTCAGGCAGGCGCGGTTCCGGCGCGGCCCCGTTATCGACGCGCTTACGCCACTGCTGCCACGTCGTCATGGAACCCCTCCATCATGAGGCACGACCGAGGAAGCGGTCGATGAACCCGGTTCTCTTGCGCTTGCGAACGCCGGCGAGCTGGAGCGCCAGCTCGACCAGGTTCTCCGCCGCCTTGCTCCCCGGACGGGAGAGCACGATCGGCTGGCCGAGCTGTGTCGCGTTCGTGACCGCCTGGTCGTAGGGAATGCGCCAGAAGACGTCGTAGTCGAGCGTGCGCTCCACGTCCTCCTCACGCACCGAGTTGGCGGTATTGGCGTGGTTGACGGTCAGCTTGATCTTCTCGGCCGGGAACGCCCACGAGCGCAGCATGTTCAAGGCCAGCACCGTGTCCTTGATCGAGGCCATGTCCATGCTGGTGACCAGCAGGACCACGGTCGCCACCTCGAGCGCCGTGGCCACGATCTCGTTGAACGTCCCGGGCGTGTCGAGGATCACGAAGTCATGCGTTTGCGAGAGCACCCGCACGATCTTCTCGATGTGCTCCGGCGTCACGATGCTCCACGCGGCCGGGTCGAGCGGTGCCGGCAGGATGTACACGCCGTTGGGGTGCTGGACGAGAAAGTCGCGCACGGTCTCGCGCCGGAACTCCTCCAGGTGCTGGCACACGTCGACGATCGAACGCTCTACGGGCACGTCCATCATGATCGCGACGTCTCCGAAGCGCGTGTCCATGTCGACCAGCGCCACGCTCTGACCGGCGCGCTCGTGCAGGGCCGTCGCCAGGTTGGTGGCGATGGTCGTCTTGCCGATGCCGCCTTTCGCCCCGAACACGGTGATGACGGTGCCCTCGGTCATCTCCAGCTCGGCGAGCTCGTCGCCCAGGCGGCGCCGGTTGCGCGCCGCGATCTGCCCCATCACCTGCTCGACCGACGCGGCGAGCTGCTCCGAGCTAACCGGCGCGAAGAGATAGTCGCGCGCGCCCTTGACCATCGCCATCCGCACCGCCTGCGGGTCGGTCAGCGAAGAGTAGACGATGACGGGCGCGTCGGGCAGCGTGAAGCCGAGCGTCTCGACCGCCTGTAGCGAGCGCGAGACCGGCTCCTGGAGCGCGACGAACATCACCTCCGGCTGCTTCTCCCGCGCCAGCGAGATGCCTTCGACCCCCAGCCCCGCGTCGCCGACCACGGGGAAGCGCGCCATGACGAGCATCTTCACGACCTCGCCGCGCCGCTCCGCGTCCGGGTCGATAACCAGAACAGTCGGGTTGCGGTTCATCTCACCTCACTGTCCCGGGCAGCCGCCCGGAGACCGGCTCGTTTGCTGTCATTTCGACTGTCCCAACGCGTCGCCCAGCGTATTCGTGACCGTCGCCACCGGCGCCACCGTCGAGTCGCCGACCGAGCGCAGCGCCAGCCGCAGCGTGCCCAGCGTATCGGCCATGAAGAGCTTCTCGGCATCCTCCGGTCTGACCGCGAGCGTCACGGTCTTCGCGTCAGGCTGAGCCTTGCTCGGCGCCCCTCCGCTGACCGTCTTGGCGGCGCCGCCGGTCTGTCCGCCGGCGACCGGCGCCTGCACGCTTCCGGGCACCTCCTGCGCCACCGCCAGCACCTCGACGTTCTGCAGGATCGCCGCGCTCACGTAGCGCTGTGCCTGCTGGCTGCCGCCCGAGCCGTTCTTGCCCACCAGGCCGCCCGGCGCGGTCGCGTCCAGGACCGGGAACAGGCCGATCACGTCCACGTAGTCGCCCGGCACCAGCAGCCCGCCCACGCCGACCACCTGGCTGACGCTGATCGCCACCGCCCGCATGCCCTCGGGCACGGCCGCGGCGAACGTCAGGTCGCGGATGCTGGCCGCCACCTTCTCGGCTGTGATCTGCTCGCCCTTGGCAAGAGGCACCCGGGTCACCTGGCCGGCGACCTGACTGACGGCCGGGTACGCCCCGGCGAGCGCCAAGCTGCGCGGCATCTGCTGCAGCTTCAGCATTCCCGCGTCGATGCGCGTGCGCGCCGGGACATCCTGCGCCGCCACCACCACGCTCATCACCGGCACCGCCACCGACGTCCCCTTCTGCTGGGTCTGCAGCGAGCGCAGGAACACGAACACCAGCACCGCGGCCAGCAGCCCGAAGAGCACCGCTACCAGCAGGTACGTGCGCCCACGTCCACGCGCTCCAGCCGTCGTCGCCGTCGTGCTCGCCATCGCTTCCTCCTTGATGCGGAGCCCGCCGAAGTAGAGGCGGGGTGACCCTGCCGCTACCCCTGCCTCCCCTGTTGACTATCGGGAGGTCGGGCGCTTCCTCTTCAGTCCGCGCGCCACCGATCTCGCGCCCTCTGTGACATCACTCCAGCCGCATGTCCGACGTGGACGACAGGCTGAGCCCGTTGGGCAGGCTCCCGCCGCCGATGAGCTGCATCAGCCCTCCGATCGGCGTGATGAACGAGAAGGCGTAGTTGACCTGCACGGAGACCGTGCTGCCCGGCGCCCCCTGCGCGTTGGTCACGTTCACCGTCAGCTTGCTCTGGTCCAGATCCGACGCCGCCTGGTCGACCTTGCTGATGATGGTCGCCTGGTCGGCGCCCACGGCGCCCACGCGCGCGCCCTCTCGCGCCGCGCTCGTCACCGTGATCCACGAATCGAACGCGCGCCCGAAGTCGATGATCGCGAACACCAGCAGCAGCAGCAGCGGCACGACCATGGCGAACTCGACGAGGCTCTGGCCGCGCTCGCCGCGCCCGCGGCCTGTCTGCCCGCCAGGCGGGCCTGTCTGCCCAGGCCTCGGCGCAGGCAGGCGGCCCGGAGCGCCGCCGTCCTCGGCGGCCAGCCGATGCCACCAGGTCCGTTTCGCGTTCGGCTCCGCCGTCATCGTCCCTACTCCGCCAGCTTCACCGACGGCACCTGCGCCAGCACGTTGCCGTTCCACTTGATGTTGACGACGGTGTTACCCTCCGCCTCAAGCGTGTTGACGATGTACTGGAAGCTCGTCGGGTTGGACATCTGGACGTTGCCCTCCAGCTCCAGCTCCGCCGTGGGGCCGTAGATCGTCCCCCACGTGCCGCCCGTGTCCCACGTGGCGTTCCCTTCGACCTCCATCTCGTCGCAGTTGCCGTTGCGGTTGGCGAAGACCAGGATCTTCGCGTACGGACCGCTGCTGGGGGCCGTCAGGTGCAGCCGCCCGTTGCCCTTGAACTCCAGGCACTCGTCGTGCTCGCTGCTGCTCAGATAGAAGGTGACCCCGTCGCCGCTGACCTGGGCGTCGCCGCTCACTCGGAACCCCACGCCGTCCAGGCTGTAGATCCCCGCGCCGAACGTCACCTGCGCGGTCCCCTGGATCTGGATCCCCCCGCTGACGTAGTAGTCGCCGGCCGCGAAGGTGACGTTGGCGTTGCCATCGATGGTGATCTGGCAGCCGTCGTAGACGCCGGGCTGCAGCGTGACCGAGCCGCTCGAGATCAGCCCGGGGCAACTCCGCGCGGGGCCGCTGGGAGGCGTCGGGGGGGGCAGGTCCGCGAGCGGGTCCGTGATGTGCGGCGCGTGGGTTGGCGTGGGGCTCACGGTCGAGTTGCCGGTGATGCTCCAGCTTCCCACCACGCTGTTGATCGCGGAGGTCACCTGCACGTTCCCCTCGGCGTCGAACGCGGCCTCGTCGATGCGGGAGCACTCGGAGTTGTCGAAGATGCCCGCCCCGTCGATGTTGATCCGGGTGTTCCCCTCCAGCTCGATCGTCTCGCACTCGCTCGCGTTCATGGCGATGATCGCGTACGGCTTGGGCACGTCCACGATGCACGCCACCGAACGCGCGTCGACGTTCCACGTGCTGAAGCCGAGGACGCGCGCGAACGTCGCCTGCAAGGGCTCGGACGTGATCACCTCCACGCAGCTCGCGTTGCCCTGGTTCGGACCCGTCGCCGGCGGGATGTTCACCTGAGCGCTGCTTCCCTGAGCGTTCATGGCCGCATAGCTCTGTGCGGCGGACTGGGCCTGCGCCTGCGAGCTCGTGTCCAGGAGGACGCCCGCGCCCGCCAGCGCCGCCGCGTCCGACGCGTTCTGGACCGCCCGACGCGTTTGCCACAGCCGCCCCACGTCGACCGAGAGCGCCGTCGCGCCCAGCAACATCACCATGCTCAGGGCGACCAGCACCAGCACCTGACCGCGTTCGCTTGCCCCTGGAGCGGTCGGGGGGAGGAGCGGCCGGCCCGTCCGCCTGCCGAAGCCTCGGCGCGGGCAGGCGGCCCGCACCGCTGGCCGCCGACGGAGCTGAATGGGTCGAATCCTGGGCCACATCGTGCTTGCCTCCGCCTCGCCGCCTCGGGCGCGCGAGACCGGGAAATCAGCTCCCGCCAGCTCGCGGGGGCGGGCTTCTCGGGCGGCGGGCGGCAACGATCAGCCCACCGTTGCCGCCCGGCCCGGCATCGTCACTTCGCTTCGTATGGCCGGCAGCCCGGACATCCGGCCGCCGGCCGCGCGTCGCGTCCGCACGCAGCCCAACGCGGACGCGACTGCTACTTGGCCTTGGCCACCGGCTAAAGGTGGCCGGTGATCGACCCCAGCGTGCTGGAGATGCCCGTGCCGAGAGCGATTAGTGCCGCGACACAAACGACGGCGATCAGCGCGAGGAGCAGGCCGTACTCGGCCAGCGCCTGGCCCTCCTCGTCGCGCTCGACCAGCATGTGCAGGCGGTTCATGAGAGTGAGGATCGACAACATCACGGGTGTTCCCCCTTCGGTGTCATGTGTTGCGGGCCTCGGGCCCGCCATTCCGACTGAGCCCACCCCACGACGGCGTCGGAGGACCGCCGCGGTGCGATCGCCACCACTTCCGTTCCGCCCGCCCGTTCACCTCCTCGCGCCCGGCCTGCCCCCGCGGAGGCGGGGGCGCCCCGTCCATCTCTGCCGGCCGCCCGCCCGCAGCGGTCAGGCGGCTCGCGCGGCTCGCTTCCCGCCGCGCCGTCCTGCGTGGACGGAGTGGCGTCCCGTCCTGCTGATTGCAGGGCTTCCACCATGGCTATCGGCAACAACCCTTAAGGGCGATAGTGACGTCTACCACACCCACACCAGGCGGAGCGGTGAAATACGCCGGAGTGAGTAGAATTGCGCTTCGCGTCCGGCCAGTGGGGACGGGAATCGCAGAGAACGCTGGGACTACGGGAATCGCAGAGGTCGCGGAGATAGCAGAGACCGCGGAGATCGTGGCTGCTTGTGTTTCATCCTCCGGGGCCCATTCTCCTCTGCGATCTCCGCCTGCTCCGCGCCCTCCGCGGCTCCCGCCGTCGGCCCTTGCCCCTTCCCCTCCGCGCTCTCCGCGCCCTCCGCGGTTGATCGTCCCCCGCCCCCGCTGCCTACAGCCGATCGCCCAACCTGCCGAAGCTCCCCACGGAGAGAGCGACACCGCCATGGAGCTGCCTTCGACCGCGGATCTGAGTAGGGGTGTGGCGTGCTACGCCCACGGGCGACGCGTCGCGCTAACCGCGGCGCTGATCCTCTTCCTTGTCCTGACCACGGTGCTGGTGCTCGTCTTCAGCGCCCCGCTGCTGGCGGCGCTCACCTACTTCGGCCTGCTGGGCTACGCCTGGGCGCTCGGCCGCCGGCGCGAGTTCGTGCTCGACTGGTTCCCGATCGCGCTGCTCCTCATGGCCTACTACGCGGTCAGCGCCTTCACCAACGGCATGCCCGCCCACGTCCACATCACCGACGCCATCGCCTGGGAGGAGCGGCTCTTCGGCACGCCCATCCCCACCATCCGCCTGCAGGGCTGGCTGTACCGCAGCGGGCGCATCATGCCCTGGGACGTGGCGGCCACCGCCTTCTACGTCTCGCACTACGGCGCGCCCCTGGCCTTCGGCCTCTGGCTGTGGTGCAAGAGCCGCCGCCTCTACTGGAGGTACACCGGCGCGCTGCTCGTGCTCTTCTTCGCCGGTCTGGCGACCTACGCGCTCTTCCCCGAGATGCCGCCCTGGCTGGCGGCACAGGATGGCTACCTGCCCCAGGTGCCGCGCATCTTCCTCCTCACCGCCTCGCACTTCCTGCCGATGTCGACGGCCATCTACATGAAGGCCGACGGCTCCGCCGTGGGGGCGATGCCCTCCATCCACGTCGCCTACCCGGTGCTCGTATGGCTCGTCTGGCGGCGGATCCGCCCGGGACGGTGGTCGTCAGCGCTGATGGCGCTCTACCCGCTGGGCGTGATCTTCTCGGTGGTCTATCTGGGCGAGCACTACCTGATCGACGCCATCGCCGGCGCCGGCTACGCGCTGGCCGCCTTCTGGCTCGTCTGGGACCTCGCACCCGCGCTGCTGCGGCGCTGGCGTCCCCAAGGAGCGGAGGCGAGCTAGGGGCCGGGAATCGCGGAGGGCGCGGAGAGAGCAGAGAACGCAAAGGACGCGGAGGAGTAAGGGGGCAGGGGAACGGGAATCGCGGAGGGCGCGGAGAGAGCAGAGAACGCAACGGGGGAGATGGAGGCGGAGCACCCAGGGCCAGTAGCACAGGTTTCAGCCTGTGTCCGAAGGGCCGCCTCTCAGAGCAGCTTCAGGAACGCCTCCAGATCCAGCTCAGCTTGTTTCAACACGTGGCTCAGGGTGGAACGTTTCACGGGTTTGTGCGCCGGGACCGTGAGCTTCAGGGTCCGGTCGGTTGTGTGTTTGTGGAGTCGGATGTGACTACCCCGCTGTCTAACCACCACCCAGCCATCTCGCTGAAGAGCCCGCACGATCTCCCGGTGAGAGAGGCTGGGGACCGAGCTCACACGACAAGCTCCACCACTTCGGCCCGCTCGTCGCAAAGCGCCTCGTCCTCCGTCGGCTCGAGGTACAGCTCGATCGCCTCGCGGATGTTCGCCAGCGCTTCCGCCTTCGTGTCTCCCTCGCTGATGCAGCCGAGAAGCGACGGCACATAGACGGTGAAGCCCCCTTCGGGGCTGGGCTCGAGCACCACTGTTACCTTCACGGACCGGCTCCTTGCGGCTTCTCCCGCCAGAACACGCGCGACGCCCTTCTGGCTCGCCACGAACGCTCTCTGGCCTCAGACTACCACCGGTGCGCTACGGATGCGCCGCGGAGGACGCCGCGATGCCGCTTCTCGTCACTCCCCGGCCGTTCCCTCCGCCTTCTCTGCCTTCTCCGCGACCTCCGCGTTTCCCGGCGCCGCTCCTCCGCGGCTCGCGGCCCTTGCGCCGGCCGCCGACTCCTGCTGTCCTATGGGGCAGTGACCATGGCGTGAGGTGGCCCCATGTTCGACATCGCCCTCGCCGATGCCGTCCGCGCCGAGGCGACGGCGCTCCTTTCCGACCTGATCCGCATCGACAGCTCGAATCCACCCGGCAACGAGGCTGCCGTCGCCGACTACCTGCAGGCGCTCGCCGCCCGCGAAGGGCTGCGCTCCGAGCGCATCCCCGTCGGCGAGGGACGGGACTCCGTCGCCCTGCGCCTCCCCGGCGACGGCACCGCCGCGCCGCTGCTCTTCCTGGCGCACACGGACGTCGTGCCGGTCGAGGCGGACCAGTGGACGCGGCCGGCGTTCACCGCGCACCTCGAGGACGGGTACCTCTACGGCCGCGGCGCGCTCGACATGAAGGGCATGCTGGCCATGGAGCTGATGGCGGTGCTCGAGCTGCGGCGCCGCGGGCTGGCGCTCCGCCGTGACATCGTGCTGCTGGCGACCGGCGACGAGGAGGCCGGCTCGGCCTTCGGCGCCGAGCACGTGGCGAAGGTGCGGCCGGACCTGCTCCAGGCCGACGCGTGCATCAACGAAGGCGGCTTCGGGTACACCGAGGTGTTCGGCGTGCGCGGTCCCGTGTTCGGCCTGTCGCACGCCGAGAAGTCGCCGCTCTGGCTGCGGCTGCGCACGCGCGGCGTTCCCGGACACGGCTCGGTGCCGCACGGCGAGGATGCCGGCTCGCGCATGGTGCACGCCCTGGCCCGCATCGACGCCTGGCGGAGACCGAACGTGGTCGTGCCGGAGAACGAACCGCTGCTCCGCTTCATCGCCGAGCGCGGCGTGCTGCCGGCGCTGGAGGACGAGGCGCTGGCCGCGCTCGCCGCGCGCAACCCGACCGTCAACGCGACGACCTCGCACACGGTCGCCAACACCACCTGCCGCTTCGGCATCAAGTCAAACGTGCTGGCCGCGACGGCTGAGGCCACGCTCGACTGCCGCCTGTTGCCGGGCGAGACGGCGGAGCACTTCATCGCCGACCTCGGCGCCGTGATCGACGACCCGGCCGTGGAGGTGGAGACGATCTTCCACGCCTCCAGCCCGGTGAGCCCGCTCGACGGCGGACTGGCGGCCGCGGTCCGCGACGCGGTCCACGACTGGAACCCGGACGCCGCCGTCGTGCCATGGATCACCACCGGCTTCACGGACTCGCGCGTGCCGCGGCGGCTGGGCGTGCCCTCGTACGGGTTCATCCCCGCGCTGCTGGAGCCGGGCGAGCTGGCACGGCTGCACGGCAACGATGAGCGTATCTCGCTCGACAACCTCGCCTTCGGGTGCGCCATGCTCCACGGGGTGGCGCGGCGGTTCTGCGGGGCGGGGGCGTGACGATGCGCGTGTCGGTGATCGGGCAGGCGGCCTTCGGCAAGGCGGTGTTCGAGGCGCTGCGCGACGCGGGACACGAGGCCGTGGCCGTCTACGGTCCCGCGGTCGACGCCGGAGGTCGGCCGGACGCGCTGGCCGAGGTCGCCGTGGCCGCCGGCGTGCCCGTGCGGGAGACGGAGGCGCTGAAGAGCGCGGCGGGGGAACAGGAATACCAGACCTTCCGGCCCGAGGTGGCGGTGATGGCCTTCGTCACCGAGATCCTGCCGGCGCGCGTCTTGCAGATCCCGGCGCGTGGCACCATCCAGTACCATCCGTCGCTGCTGCCGCGGCACCGCGGCCGCTCGGCCATCAACTGGGCGATCCTGCAGGGCGATGGCACGACCGGCCTGACCGTGTTCTGGCCCGATCGCGGCATCGACACCGGCCCGGTTCTGCTTCAGAAGGAGGTGCCGATCGGCCCGGACGACACGGTCGGCTCACTCTACTTTCAGAAGCTCTTCCCGCTCGGCGTGCAGGCGCTGGTGGAGGCCGTCGGGCTGATCGCCGACGGTCACGCGCCGCGCACGCCGCAGGACGAGCGCCAGGCGAGCTACGAGCCACCCTGCGAGGACGCAAACGTGCGCGTCGACTTCAACCGCCCGGCGCTCGAGGTCTACCGCACGATCCGCGCCGGCGACCCGCAGCCCGGTGCCTGGGCCTCGCTGGACGGCCAGCGGGTGCGTCTGTTCGACGCGAAGCTGATCGAGCGGCAGTACGGCGGGTCGCCGGGCACCGTCGCCCGGCTGACGGACGAGGGCGCGGAGATCGTGCTGCGCACGGGGACGCTGCTGGCGCGGCGCATCGCAACGGACGGAGCGGGCAAGCTGCCCGCGGCGGAAGCGCTGCGGCGGCTGGCCGCGGGCGAGGGCGCGCGGCTGAGATAGGGGGCCGCGGGCGGCGGGGCCGCCGCAGACGTGCGATGCTGAAGGCGCCTTGTCGAGCGTCGTGGGCTCGACACCGCCGGCGGAGGACTAACGTGAAGACGTACGTGTTTCACGTCGTGGTTGAACCTGATGAGGATCGCTGGGCAGCGTTCTGTCCTGCATTGGAGAGGTACGCGGCCGCGACCTGGGGGTACACCCGCGAGGAGGCGCTGAAGAACATCCACGAAGTGGTAGAGATGATCGTGGAAGAGCTGGTCCAGGAGAACGAGCCCATACCAGAAGATCCTGGGGAGGTGGCGACGTTTCCGGAGCCCCGCGTAGCGATTACCGTCTGAGATGTCGATCGACTGGGGCACGCTGCGGAGCTTGACCGCTCGCCAGCTCATCGGTGCCTTGGTCCGGGACGGATTCGAGCTACGCAACCAGCGTGGAAGCCATCAACGCTACCGCCACGCTGATGGACGAAGGGTGACGCTCGCCTTTCACCACCCGGGCGAGACGTTTCCGCTCGGGACCTTGAGACGGATGATCGAGCAGCAGGCCAGGTGGGCAGCGGAAGATCTGCGAAGACTCGGTCTGCTGTAGCGCACACTGCTTCTTGCTTGGTGGTCTTCCCCGGGTGAGCTCCGTCGCGTCGGCGCGGTCCCGACAAGACAGTTCCGCGTAGAGGGCGGGCTCGGTGGGCGGCTCGGCCCCCGCGGACCGCCGAGCCTTCGTCGGAGCGCTCAAGAGGCGATCGGGGTTCGCCGATGCTCATGGTGGCATGGACCTTCCCGCCGCCCAAGGCATTCGCATCCCGACGGCGACCTGGGTCGCCGCGCGGACCCGCTCCTGGGCGCGCTCCATCGACGTGCCGACCACGGTCGCGGTGTCAACCGCCGTCGTCTTGGGTCTATTTGTGCGGCTCGTGCACGTCCTGCGGGCGGACTTTCCCCTGAACGACGGCGGCCTCTTCTACGTCATGATGCGCGACCTGCAGCGGGCGCATTTCGCGCTGCCGGCGTATACCTCGTACAACGGCGGCCAGATCCCGTTCGCGTATCCACCGCTGCCGTTCTACGTGGGGGCGGCCCTCTCCGACCTCCTGCACGTCAGCCCCATCCAGGTCCTGCGCTTCCTGCCGCTGGCGCTCAACGTGCTGACCATCCCGGCCGTGTGCCTGCTCGCGCGGGCTATCCTGCGCTCGAAGTTCATGGCCATCGTGGCGGCCTTCGCCTTCGCGCTGCTGCCGGGAAGCTTCGACCGCACGATCGTCGGCGGCGGTCTCACGCGCGCGCTGGGGCTGCTGTTCGCCGTCCTCGCCCTCTACGCACTGCACCAAATGTACGTGACGCGGCGACGCCGATTCGTCGTGACCAGCTCGCTCCTGGCAGGGCTGGCAACGCTCTGCCACCCAGAGGCGGCGCTGTTCGTCGCTTACAGCGCGCCCCTGCTGCTGATCGCGTACGGCCGGGCTCGACGCGGTCTGGCCGACTCGGCCCTGGCGGCCGCGGGCGCGGTGCTGGTGAGCGCCCCATGGTGGGCTGCGAGCCTGCTGCGCTACGGGCCTGGGCCGCTTCTGGCGGCGGGCGGCACCGGCGGCCAATCGCCCTACTTCTGGCTGCCGCTCCTGACATTCGGCTTCACGGGCGAACCGTTTGCCCAGATCCTTGCCGTCCTCGGCCTACTCGGTGTCCTGTCGAGCGTGGCCGGGCGCAAGCTCCTGCTGCCGGCGTGGGTCGCGGTGATCTTCCTCGTGGACCCACGTGCTGGCTCAACCTTCGCAATGGTGCCGCTGGCCATGCTCGTCGCCATCGGGCTGACCGACGTCGTCCTCCCTCGCTTCAGCCAACTGGCGGCGTGGCTGCGCGACGACACTCGCTGGACAGAGGCCTGGGCGCGCGAGCGCGGCGTACGTCTGGTCCTCACCGCCGTCGCAGCCATGGGGATGTTCGGGGCCATCGGCGCGAGCTTGCCCTTCACCTCTCCGCTCCACGCGCTCTCGCCCCAGGCGCGTGACGCCATGCAGTGGGTCCGGGCGCAAACGCCGGCGGACGCCCGTTTCCTGATCGTCAACGCCTCTGGCTGGAACGACGAGCCCACCATCGAGTGGTTCCCGGCACTGGCGGACCGGGTGAGTATGACCACGGCGATGGGGCGGGAGTGGACCGGCACGGGCGCCTACCAGCGCAAGGCCGACCAGAACCAGGCGCTCCAAGAGTGCGCGGACGCAACGGCGCGCTGCCTGGCAGAATGGTCGGCGAGAACCGGAATCCGCTTCACTTACGCGTACCTGCCGAAAGGTCCGATTATGGGCGTCGTGTCGAGGACGGACTGTTGCGGCGCCCTGCGGGAGTCGCTGCGCAGCTCGCCCGACTACTCGGTGGTCTACGACGGGCCGGGCGCGACGATCTTCCGGCGCCGCGCCGATCCGCCCAGCACCTCCGCCGCCCCCAACGGTTCGTCGCCTCTCCGCTGAGGTTCAGCCGCACTTGGCCCGGCGCCGCCATGCGTGCGCTTCGGCTTGTATGTGGTCTCGAATCTGGCTAGTCTGTAGTCACAAGGAGGCTATGATGGCTCTCCGCGTCGGGGTGCGGGCGCTCAAGGCTCAGTTGAGCCATTACCTCCAGCTCGTCCGCAGCGGGCAGGAGATCGAGGTCACGGACCGCGGCGTGCCGGTCGCGAGGATAGCTCCGGTGGACGGCGC
>JAJYLG010000158.1 GCA_021787985.1 Chloroflexota bacterium | reverse complement strand
GGAGCGCGCCCCAGCGTCCGCAGGGTGTTGGCGGTGACGCGCACGGCGCGCACCTGCTCGGGCTGATCCGCGCCCTGGATGTTCGCGCTCCACCACTGCGTGGCCGCGACGTCGCTGAACACCGGCAAGGAGCGCGCATCGCGCACCGCGGCGGCGCTGATTAGGTCGTTGGTCCTCGGCGAGCGGGCCGGCCCCTCCCACACGTGCATCACCCGGCGGGCGTCCCGCACCTGCGGCAGCGGCCGGAGGGTGAACGCCACCGCCGTGCTGTACATGCTGGTCACCGCGCCGATACCGAGCCCCATGCACAGCACCGCCAGGACGGCAAGGCCGGGCGACCTGCGGAGGGTGCGAACCGCGAAGCGGAGATCCTGGAGCAGCGTGTCCATTACTTGACGACCCACCCGTCCAGCAGATTCACGACCCGGTTGCCGTACGCCGCGTTGGTCTCCGAGTGCGTGACCTGGATGATGGTCGTCCCCTCGCCGTTGAGCTTCTTGAACAGCTCCATGATCTCCTTGCCCTGCGAGGAGTGCAGGTTGCCCGTCGGCTCGTCGGCGAGGATCAGTTTGGGGCCGGCGACGATGGCCCGCGCCACGGCCACGAGCTGCTGCTGCCCGCCCGAGAGCTGGCTTGGAAACAGCTTCTTCTTGGCCACGATCCGGAAGCGGTCCAGCGTGTCGGCGACGATGGCCTGCCGCTCGGACTTCCTGACGTTCCGGTAGGAGAGCGGCACGTCGAGGTTCTCCTCGACGGTCAGGTCGTCAATCAGGTGATACTGCTGGAAGACGAACCCGATGTTCTTCTTGTGCAGCTCGTTGCGCTGCTTTACGGAGAGCTTGTGCACCGGCTGATCGAGGAAGTCGTACTCCCCACTCCACTGCCCGTCGAGCATGCCGATGATGGCGAGCAGGGTGCTCTTCCCGGCCCCGGAGGGCCCCATGATCGTGACGAACTCGCCCGGGGCAACGTCGAAGTTGACCTGGCGCAGCACGAACGTCTTGGCGCCGCCGGTGTCGTAGAACTTCTCGAGGTTGCGGATCGCGATCATTCGGTCCTCAGCGCCTCCATCGGGTCCACGGCGGCCGCGCGGCGGGCGGGGATCCACGCCGCCACCACCGCCACGGCGACCAGCGTGCTCACGGCGGCCAGCACCGAGATCGGGTCCGCAGGCTTCACGTCGAAGAGCAACACGCGCATCGCTTGGGAGAGCGCCAGCGCCCCCGCGAGTCCCACGGCGGCACCGACGGCGGTCGCGCGGACCGCCTGCGTGATCGCCAGCCGGACGACGTCCCCGTGCTGGGCGCCGAGGGCAATGCGCAGCCCGATTTCCTGGGTCCGCTGCGTCACCCCGTACGCGGTGACCGCGTACAGGCCGAGCGATGCGATCCCGAGCGCCAGCAGGCCGAACGCCGTGAACATCGCCGCGCCGAGGCGCCACGACCGCCAGCCGTGCGCAACGGCGCCAGCCACCGCGACGACGTGAACGAACGGCAGTTCCGGCTCCGCGCGCTGCAGCGCGCGCCGGATCTCGCCCTCGACGAGCGCCGCGGGAGCGCGGGTGCGGATCACCAACCCGGTGATCGGGAACCGCAGGAGACGCCGGCCGAGTGGGACGTAGTAGGTCGAGGGCGGCGCCTCGCTCTCGCCCCGCAACCGCGCGGCCTGTGCGACTCCGACGACCTGAACGCAGGTCGAGTCGTTCCCGTTCAGGTAGAGACAGCGCCCGATGACGCTCCGGCCAGGCCACGCGAGGCGTGCGAGCGTCTGATCCACCACGGCGACCGGTGGAGCGGCGGGAGACTGGTCGGCCGCGACGAAGCCGCGGCCGAGGATGATCCGCGTCCCAACGGCGGCGAAGTAGTCCGACGTCACCGCGCTGACGTAGGGTCCGCCCTCCGCCCGCAGCGAATCGGCGTCCGACGCCTTGAAGCGGACAACGAATCTCCATCCGAACGGCGTTCCCACCGCAGCCGCCGCGCTCGCGACCGCGGGGTTGGCCTGAATGCGCCGCAGCAACGCGAGATACACGGCGCTCTGACGGTCCAGGGGGCCGGCCGCGCAATCCGTGCAGCCCATCGTCCCCGTGCGCACGTCCACGTCGGCGGTCAGCAGGTGCTGGACGTCCATGCCGTAGTCGAGGCTCTGGACGTTGCGGAGGCTGTGCACGAACAGCCCGGCGCCAACCAGCAACATGAGGGTGAGCGCCACCTGGCTGGCGAGCAGCGCGGACCGGAGCCGCCCCCGCGCCGCTCCGACGTCCCGGCCGCCGCTCCGCAGGCTCTCGGCGACATCGCTTCGGCCGGCATGCCAGGCGGGTGCGATACCCGCGAGGAGTCCGGTGAGGGTGGCTGCCAGGGCCGTGAAGGCGAGCATGCGCACATCGAGCAGGGACCCTCGCGACGGAAGACCGGGCAGCAGGAAGACGCGCACCGCGGATGCGCCCCACAGCGCCACCGCCAGGGCAGCGAGCCCGCCGCCCGCCGCCAGCACCAGGCTCTCGACCAGGAGTTGCCGTACCAGACGTCCGCGGCCGGCGCCGAGGCCGGCGCGGACCGCCATCTCCCGGCGGCGCCGGAGCCCGCGCGCCACGAGCAAGTTCGCGACGTTCGCGCACGCCACGAGCAGCACGAGCAGCGCGACAGCGCCCACCCAGAGCGCGACCTTCGCGCTGCCGGACATCTCTGGCCCGCGAGCCTCCTGGATCGGCCCGAGCAGGACGGACGCCAGCGTGTCGGCGCGGTGGTCGGAGCCCCGGGCTGCGCGCCGATGCGCGAAGGTCGCCAGCGCCGCGGCCGAGGCGAGCGTCTGGTGCGGCGCGAGCCGGACGAGGATCTGGACCCAGTGTGAGCCGCGGCTCGTCAGCGCCTCCGGGTTGGAGGGCCAGAGGTCCGGCGCCGCCGTCCGGATCGGCAGCCAGACGTCGGGCTCGTCCAGCTCCGCACCCGTGAATCCTGCGGGCGCGACGCCGATTATCGTGTACGTGAACCGGCCGATGGGCAGCGTCCGCCCGAGAACGGCGGGATCGCCCGCCATGTCGCGCCGCCAGTATCCGTAGCTCACGACCGCGACGGGCGCGGCGCCGGGGCGGTCCTCCGTCGAATCGAAGAAGCGCCCCCGGGCCGCCTGAACGCCGAGCAGCGGGTAGTACGACGCGGTGACCGCGCGCACGTCCACCGGCCTTGCGTTCACGCCCACGGCCTCACTCAACCGGGCATCGAAGGATGCCGCAGCGCCCGCGAGGCCGGATGCGAGACGCAGACTCTCGTACGAAGGAAACGACGCGGTCTGGTCCACAAATAGCCGCCCCTCGCCCGTCCAGCGGAAGTACGCCCGCGCCACGCGTCCGGGATCCCGCACGTGCGCCGGCGGCTTGAGGAGCAGTGTGTCCAGCACGCCGAACATCGTCGTGTTGGCACCGATGCCCAGAGCCAGCGTCACGATCACCGCGATCGTGAAGCCGGGGGTCCGGAGGAGTCCCCGGATCGCGAAGCGCAGATCCCGAATCAGTCCGTCCACGGCATGGCCCTCCTGAAGAGCCGGATGTAGGATGTGGGGGGGTAGGGTGTCACGGCGCTTCGATACACCCCCACACCCTCACACCCTCCTTCACCCGCCTATTCCGTCCTCAGCGCCTCCATCGGGTCCACGGCGGCCGCGCGGCGCGCGGGAATCCAGGCGGCGAGCGCGCCCACCGCCAGCAGCACCACGATCGCCCCGCCCAGGCTCGCCGGGTCGAGCGGCCTCACGCCGAACAGCAGCGCCGACAGCGCGCGGGCCAGGGCGAGGGCGACCACGAGGCCGATCGCGCCGCCGATCGCCGTGGCCCGCACCGCCTGCGTCACCGCGAGCCGCACCACCTCCGTGCCGCCCGCGCCCAGGGCGATGCGC
>JAJYLG010000157.1 GCA_021787985.1 Chloroflexota bacterium | reverse complement strand
CAACCCTTGCTCCTGCAGATAGATGGCGCGCAGCTCGCCGGCTGTCTTGAACGTGCCGTCCTCCGGGTTGGCGGCCCGCGACCAGGGGACGTTCTTCGCGCCGGGGATGTGCCCGCCGCGCAGCGCGCCCTCGTTCGGATAGTCGGGCATGTGCAGCCGCTCGCCGGTATACTCCTGCGGGCTGCGCACGTCGATCAGCGGACGCCGCCCCTGGACGTGGCGCAGCACCTCCTCGCGGAAGGCGCGGATCTTCGAGTCGTCGCGCTCGCGGGCGCGGTACGGCGCCGCCGGGTAGCCGGGCACCTGGCGGGTCATCGGCCGGCCCTCACGCTCCCACTTCAGTCGACCACCGTCCATCACCTTGGCGCGGCCGTGGCCGAAGAGCTGGAAGACCCAGAACGCATACGTGGCCCACCAGTTGTTCTTGTCGCCGTAGAGGACCACGGTCGTGTCGTTGGCGATGCCGTTGCGTGCCATCAGCCGCTCGAAGCCCTCGCGGTCGAGGTAGTCGCGGCGAAGCGGGTCGTTGAGGTCGGCGGCCCAGTCGATCTGGACGGCGCCGGGAATGTGAGCGGAGGGGTAGAGCAACGGGTCCTCGTTGGACTCCACGATCCGCACGGCCGGGTCCTCGAGGTGGTCGGCGGCCCAGTCGGTGGAGACGAGCACCTCGGGGCGAGCGTAGCCGCGTGCGGCGATGTCGGACATGCTGGTCCCCCCTTTCGCTATTAGCTGTTGCTTTTCTTGAGTTAGTCTAGCACACCAGTCGGCTATTCCCGACGATTTGCCCATGTTCAGGCCGGCCGCCTCGCAACGGACCGGCCGAGCTGTCGGGGACCCGCCCGACCTGAGATCGTGGTCAGCGGATTCTATAGCGAAAGTGACTATGGTACGCTCGTGCCACGGAGGATCCGGACCGATGCAACTGAATGTCTACATCCCGAAGGGCAGGGAACGCGTGCTCGCCGCCCTCGAACGCGCGGCCGCGGCGACCGGTCGCCAGAAGAACGACCTCGTGATCGAGGCGTTGGACGAGTACCTGAAACGCGTCGTGCCCGAGTTCAGGGCCTTTCACCTGGGGGAGGTCCGGATACCGCCCCGCGGGGAGCTCTACGAGCGCAGGCCCGGCGCGTGATCCTGCTGGACGCCAACGTCCTCGTCTACGCGTCCAACGCGGACGCGCCCGAGCACGTCGCCAGCCGCGCGCTGCTCGGAGCCGCGTTCAAGGGGCGGCTCGCCGCGGCCCTGGTGCCGCAAGTGCTGCTGGAGTACTTCGCGATCGTCACCGACCCGCGTCGGACGCAGCACCCGCTCTCCGCGGAAGATGCCTGGAGCCAGGTCGAGTCGCTACGCGCGAGCCTGCCGGTCCTGGAGGCCGGCGGTCGGTCCCTCGCCGCTCTCGGAGAGTTGGTGGTGCGCCGTCGCCCTGCCGGGCAGGACATCTTCGATCTATTCCTGGTCGCCCAGGTGCGCGGGCACGGGATCGCGACCATCTGTACCTACGAGGTGAGCGACTTCGCGGGGATCCCGGGCATCCGGGCGGAGCGGCCGCAGTCCCTGCTCGACGACCTGTCGCTCGACTGACCACGGGCCGCACGACGTCCGCCGGCGGGCCGCACGTGTGTCGCCGTCGAACGACCACGCGGCAAGGCCACCGCCAAGAACGGAAGCACGGCCGAACGCCTGCCGGGGGTTCGCATTGCCGCGGCCTCCTTGCTCCGGGTACACTAAAGTCCCGGAGAGCAAGCGAGCGGTTCGACCCGAATCGCGCTCCGGGGGTTTATGTCGAAGTTCATCTTCATCACCGGCGGCGTCGTCTCGTCCGTCGGCAAGGGCATCACCAGCGCCGCCCTCGCCCGTGTCCTCAAGTCCCGCGGCGTCAACGTCATCGTCCAGAAGCTCGACCCGTACCTCAACGTCGACCCGGGGACCATGTCCCCCTACCAGCACGGTGAGGTCTACGTCACCTCCGACGGCGCCGAGACCGACCTCGACCTCGGCCACTACGAGCGGTTCCTCGACCAGGACCTCACGCGCCTCTCCAGCGTCACCACCGGCCAGATCTACAGCACCGTCATCGCTCGTGAGCGCCGCGGTGACTACCTGGGCGGCACCATCCAGGCCATCCCGCACGTCACCAACGAGATCAAGGCCCGCATCCGCGCCGTCGGCGAGGCGAGCGGCGCCGACGTCGTCATCGTCGAGGTCGGCGGCACCGTCGGCGACATCGAGGGCCAGCCGTTCCTCGAGGCGATCCGCCAGATCCGCCGTGAGGAGGAGCGCGACGCCACGCTCTCCGTCCACATCTCGTACCTGCCCTACATCTCCAGCACCGGCGAGCTGAAGACCAAGCCCACCCAGCACTCGGTCCGCGAGCTGCGCTCCATGGGCATCCAGCCCGACGTCATCGTCTGCCGCAGCGACTACCCCGTCTCCGAGGAGATTCGCGCCAAGATCGCGCTCTTCTGTGACGTGGAGAAGCGCGCGGTCGTGCCGCTGCTCACGGTGGACACGATCTACCGGGTGCCGCTGGTGCTCGAGGAGGCCGACCTCGGCGACTACGTGATCGAGCGCATGCGTCTGCCGGCCCGGGGTCGCGACCTGGCCGACTGGCGCGAGCTGGTAGACCGCCTGAAGCACCCCGAGCGCGGCGTCGAGGTGGCGGTGGTGGGCAAGTACGTCGAGCTGCACGACGCCTACCTCTCCGTGCGCGAGGCGCTGGTGCACGCCGGCATCCATCATCGTGCCGAGGTGCGTATCCGCTGGGTGCACGCTGAACACCTCGAGCACGTGTCGCCCGCGCAGGCGTTGCACGGCGTCGACGGCATCGTGGTGCCGGGCGGCTTCGGCGAACGCGGGATCGAGGGCAAGATCCAGGCCGCTCGCCACGCGCGCGAGAGCGGCGTGCCGTACCTCGGCCTCTGCCTGGGCATGCAGGTGATGGTGATCGAGTTCGCCCGTCACCACTTCGCGACGGAGGACTGCAACAGCACGGAGTTCTCTCCGCGCACCCGTCACCCCGTGATCGCGCTGCTCTCGGAGCAGGAGGGCGTGACGCAGATGGGCGGCACGATGCGCCTGGGGGCCTACCCCTGCAAGCTGATGCCCGGATCGAAGGCGCGCGCCGCCTACGGCACCGACCAGGTGGTTGAGCGACACCGTCACCGTTACGAGTTCAACAACCGCTATCGCGAGGAGCTCGCAGCGGCCGGGCTGGTCGCCTGTGGGCTCTCGCCGGATGGATCCTTGGTGGAGATCTGCGAGCTCGCCGACCACCCCTGGATGATGGGCTCGCAGTTCCACCCGGAGCTGCTCAGCCGCCCCACCCGTCCGCACCCGCTCTTCCGCGACTTCCTCGGCGCGGCGCTGCGGCGCAGCGCACAGGCGAAGATCGAGCGACCGGTGGCCGTGTAGGGTGCTCACCTTCTGGCACTGGTTGCACGTGCTCTCGCTTTTCCTGTTCGTGGCGGGAGTTGGAGCGGTGGTGGCCCCGATCTACCGCGGATGGTTCAGCCGCGACCTGCGCACGCAGATGATCAGCTTCACCCAGGCGGCCAACAACGAGTCCGCGTTGCTGCTGCCGGGCGCGCTCGCCGCGGGCGTGACGGGCGTGTTCTGGGGCGCGGCGGCCGGGTACAACTTCATCACCACCGGCTGGCTGGTGGGGCTCTGGGCCTCCTACCTGCTGGCGGTCTTCATCTGCATGCCGCTCATGGGGCTGGGGCTGCGCCGCGTGCGCCTGCTGACGCTCCAGGCACAGAAACGGAACAAGATCACGCCCGAGCTTGAGGCGGCGCTGGCCGACAACGTGCCGATCGTCTTCGCGACGATCATCGCCATCCTGACCGTGCTGATGGCGAGCTTCGCCATCTGGAAGCCGTTCTGACGCGGGCGCC
>JAJYLG010000156.1 GCA_021787985.1 Chloroflexota bacterium | reverse complement strand
GGCTGGCCGGTCAGGCGGCCTCGGCCGGGTACCCCTCCGCGGCCATCGCCGCCTTCAGCCGCTCCAGCGTCTCCGGCCGGTCGAAGCGAACGACCACCGCCTTCGCCTCGGGGTCGCCGCTGACGAACTCCGCTCCCGGCACGCCGCCGACCGCCTTGCGGATCGTCATGATGCAATGCTCGCAACTGATCTCGCTCGAGCGCAGCTTCATCTCCGTCATGCTGTTCCACCTCTTCGATCCGCGTATTGCTCGGTTTCCCGGAGCGATCGGTCAGACGCGCGCGCGCCCGCCGCGGAAGCGCCGCAGGCGCAGCGCGTTGGTCATCACCGTGACGCTGCTCAGCCCCATCGCCACGGCCGCCAGCACCGGATTCAGGAAGCCGTAGCGGTTGATCAGCCAGCCCAGCCCGCCCGGTGCGCCGCCGGTGCGGAACGCGAGGTAGAGGACGCCGGCCGCCACGGGGACCAGCGCCGTGTTGTAGGCAAAGGCCCAGAACAGGTTCTCGCGGATGTTGCGCACCGTCGCGCGCGAGAGACGGATCGCGTCCACCACGCCCCACAGGTCGGCGCGCATCAACGTCACCGCCGCGGTGGCCATCGCCACGTCTGTTCCCGAGCCGACCGCCATGCCGACGTCCGCCTGGGCCAGGGCGGGCGCGTCGTTGATGCCATCGCCCACCATCGCCACATGACGGCCGCCGGACTGCAGTCGCCGCACGACCTCCGCTTTGTCGCCAGGCAGCACCTCCGCGACCACCTCGTCGACGCCGACCGCGCGGCCGACCGTCTCGGCCGCCCGCGGGTTGTCGCCGGTCAGCAGCACGGTGCGGATGCCCATCCGCCGCAGCCCCGCGACGGCATCGCCGGCGCCGGAACGCACCGTGTCGGCCAGGCCGATCACCCCCGCCGGCCGGCCGTCAATCCCCACCACGACGGCGGTGGCGCCGGCGCCGGCGAGCGCCTCGATGTGCGGCGCCGCGCCGTCGAGCCCGCCGAGACGCTCGGCGGCGGTGCGCGGGCTCGCCACCAGCACCGCCCGGCCCTGCACACGCGCCTCGACGCCGTGGCCCGGCAGCGCGCTGAACTCCTCGGGAGCGGCCGGCTCCAGCCCCTGCTCCTGCGCCGCGTCCACGATCGCCCGCGCCAGCGGATGCTCCGAACGCTGCTCGGCGGCCGCCGCGATCCGCAGCAGCTCCGATTCGCCCGCTGCGTCCAGCGGCACCACCGAGATGACACGCGGCTTGCCCACCGTCACCGTGCCCGTCTTGTCGAACACCACCGTGTCCACCGACCGCGCCAGCTCCAGCGCCTCGGCGCTGCGCACCAGCACCCCGAGCTCCGCACCCTTGCCCGTGCCCACCATGATCGCCGTCGGCGTGGCCAGGCCCAGGGCGCACGGGCAGGCGATCACCAGCACCGCCACCGCGTTCATCGCCGCGTACTGCATCGCCGGCGCCGGGCCGAGCGCCAGCCACACGCCGAAGTCCGCCACCGCCACCAGCAGCACGGCCGGCACGAAGATCCCGGCAACGCGGTCGGCCAGACGCTGGATCGGCGACTTGCTGCCCTGCGCCTCCTGCACCAGGCGGATGATCTGCGCGAGCATGCTGTCCTTGCCCACGGCCGTGGCGCGCATCCGGAAGCCGCCGGCCTGATTCACCGTCGCCCCGAACACACGCTCGCCGACGCCGCGCTCCACCGGCAGGCTCTCGCCCGTGAGCATCGACTCGTCCACCGTGCTCTGCCCATCGAGCAGGACGCCGTCCACCGGGATCTTCTCGCCGGGGCGCACGACCAGCTCGTCGCCCGGCTGCACCTGCTCGACCGGCAGGTCGACCTCCCGGCCGTCGCGCACGACGTGCGCCACCTTCGCGCGGAGCTGCGCCAGGCGCGCGATCGCCGCCGAGGTGCGCTCCTTCGCGCGCGCCTCCAACCATCTGCCCAGCAGGATGATGGCGATGATCGCCGTACTCGTGTCGAAGAAGGTGGTCGTGGCGACGTCCCCGGCCAGGTGCGCGCCGGTGAACGCGTTCGGCCAGACGGTGACGACGGCGCTGTAGACGTAGGCCGCCGTCGTGCCGAGCGCCACGAGCGTGTTCATATCGGCGCCGCCGTGGCGGGCGACCTTCCACGCCGCACGGTAGAACCCCCAGCCCGCCCAGAACTGCACCGGCGCAGCCAGGAGCATGAACAGCCAGTTCCAGCGGCGCGGCGTCAGCGGGCCGGTGGCCTGCATCGCCACCCCACTCAGCGTCAGGCCGAGGATGAGCGCGGCCACCGCGCCGGATGCGGCCGCGCGCGCCAGCATCCAGCGCAGCTCACGGGCGCGTTGCACCGCCGCGGGATCGACCTCCTCGAGCCCGAGCTCGGCGCGCTGGCCCACACGCCGCACTTCGTAGCCCGCCTCCTCGACCGCCCGCCGCAGCTCGCGCGGCGCGACCGTCCCCGGCAAGATCTCGACCGCCGCCTCCTCGGTGCCGAAGTTCACCCGGGCCTCCAGCACGCCGGGCAGCTTGCCCAGCGCCCGCTCCACGCGCCGCACGCAGGAGGCGCAGGTCATGCCGCCGACACCGAGCACCACCCGCTCGCGCCGGACGCCGTAGCCGGCGTCCGCGATCGCCTGGAACATCCGTACCAGACCGACGACGGACGGGTCGAAGCGCACCGCCGCCTGCTCCGTCGCGAGGTTGACGTTGGCCTGCTCGACCCCGGGCAGCTTGCTCAGCGCGCGCTCCACACGCGCGACGCAGGAGGCGCAGGTCATGCCCTCGACGGGGATGGTGACCTCTTCGAGCGCCCGGTCGGCCGGCCGCGCGGCCTGCTGGACCATGGTTCAGCGCTCCTTCAGCGTGTACAGATCGAGCAGCTCGCCGATCACCTGGTCGCCGCGGTCATCGCGAATGCCTTCGACGACGCAGGTGCGCAGGTGACCATCGAGGATGCGCACCTCGAGCGCCTCGATGGCGCGGCGCACGGCGTAGGTCTGTTTGAGGATGTCGACGCAGTACTTGTCCTGCTCGACCATGCGGCGGATGCCGGCGAGATGGCCGTCGACGTAGCTGAGGCGCTTGAGGACGTCGTCCTTGGTGTCCGGGCGCATACCCATACCCCCCGGGGAGGGGTCTCCCCTACCACTCTCCGCCGGCCCGACCGGCCTGTCAACCTCAGGGCGCCCGCGGCACGCGCCAGAGGAGGCGAGACCCGCCGGGCAAGGGCGTGGCCTCCACCGTCCGCGCTGTCGGCATTCATGGGCGGCTGTGGGAGCCCAACCGGTGGCGCGGAGGCCTGGCGCCGCCAGCCCGAACAGACCGGGCCCCGGGGCGACGCCCCGGGGCCCGGTTCAAAGCGAACTGTCTTCGCCGCATGGACCTACTTAAAGTTCGCCTTGATGTACGCGATGATGCTGTCCACTTGCGCCGACGACAGAGTCGACCAACGCGGCATCATCTGGTTCAGGGCTTCGCCTTTCTCATCCAATCCCTTGGTGATCGCCAGGCCAATCTGCTGTTCGACGCTGCCCCGGCTGGGGTCGGTCGCGTACGCCTGCGACAGGTCCGCCCAACCCAACGCGTGGACCTTGATGGTCTGCCCCTTCAAGGTGAACGTGTTGCCCGCGCCCGTGGTCCCGTGGCAGGCGGCGCAGCTCAGCGTGTACAGCTCCTGCCCCATGGGTACCGCCGCGGCGCTCTTGCTCTTGCCGCCGCACGCGGCCACCAGCACCAGGGCGACCGCGATCGCGACCAGCGACCCCATCAGGCCGACCTTGCGCCATGCTCGTCGTCTCATTCCGGTTTCCCGTCTCCTTCCTGCCGGTCAGGCACCCCCGCCCGGCCCAGACGTTCCTCTCGCCGCCCGTTCGCAGCACCCGCCGTACCGTCCCCCTGAGCGCGAGCTCCGGG
>JAJYLG010000155.1 GCA_021787985.1 Chloroflexota bacterium | reverse complement strand
GATCTCCAGCAGCCGGACAACGCGCCAGCGTCCGGATGGGTCCCCGCTGGCTCCAAGACGGTGTGGCTGGAGCGCGAGGTCCCGGGCGGCAGAGTCCAGGGACCTCCCTCTGGAGCGTCACCGGGGGCCCAGTCAGTTCAATCAACGTCCCGTTGGGTGGGCGTCACTGACCATGACTCAACAGACGAGAAGCCGCCGGCACCCTGCGCACCGGCGGCTTCTGCTTCAATCTGGCCCCTCGGTTGATCAGAACGTCAGGCGCTCAGCGAGCGTGGGGATCCAGCCGCGCTGAGCTTCGGCTAGCAGCTGATGCTCGTGGGGACGTTGCTCGGCACCTGGTAGAAGCGGAGCTGCAGGAGCCGGAGGCCCTGGTTGTCGTAGGACCAGAAGTAGTCGTCGTAGTTCTGGCTGAAGAGCGGGTAACTCACGCTCTTGCCGTTCACGCAGACGGTCAGGAACAGCAGGTCACCGCTCACGTCGGCGAAGCTGCTCTTTCCGGACTTGCGTGTCGCCACCGAGACGAACGCGTTGATCGAGCAGACGAGCGTGCCTGTCGAGTCATACGCGCAGGTCGTCGTGCTCGACGAACCGCCCGGCTTGGCCAGCGCGCGGTCCCAGACCGAGTAGACGGTCGTCGTGCTCGTGCACAGCCCGGTCGTTGAGCTGATCGCGCAGGGCGCGGGAAGCTCGAACTCGGCTGGTGGGTTGTTCACGCAGTCGGGGTTCAAGACCCCGAAGTCGTACGTCGTCGCCTGCAAGAGGCTGATATCGCACTTGCCGTAGAGCGGCACGAAGATCTCGTTCTGGTTGTTGCCGTTGAACCCTTGGCCCTTCGCCACCCCATGGATGTTGAGGTCAAAGTGCGGCCCCGATGGTGCGCCGTTGCCATTCCCGGCGAGCGCCACCGGGGCGAGCAGCGTGCTCGTCGCGAGCGCCGCGGCCACGACGGCGAGCACGAATCGCTTCATCCCTTGTCCTCCTGCTACGGGTAGGTGCGGATCGTAGGACAGGCGCAAGGAACGCTGTCAACAGGGTTATCCACAAACTGGAGGTCGAGTCAGCGGATACGGTGCCGACGCGCACCGGTTTCTTGGGGGACCATGGCAAAGACGCCGAGGCCTGCGCCGCTGGCTCCACGAGGAACCGGAGCTGTACGACCTGCTGCCCTGGCTGCGGGCGGCCCGCACGGTCCGCCTTCCTCTCCGGCGCGCTGGCGGTCATCCCCCTGCCCAGAGGCCCCCAAGCAAATGCCGGTGTACCGGCAGTCTACACGCGCTCCGGCGGCCGCGGCATGGGCTTCCGGTGACGGCGTCGGGACACCCTCGGGCTTGGTACGCGTCCCGCGACGCCGCCCGGCATGGAATCGAGGCCAGGACCTTTGAGGCAGCCGCCTGGTGGCTGGGAATCGCAGGGGTGCTGGGCGCACGGACGCTGTACGTGCTGCAGTGGGGGCTCGGTCCCACCGCTGACCCGCTCCACTTCCTGATGCTGTGGGATGGCGGTCTCTCCTTCTACGGCGGCCTGGTAGGCGGAGTGATCGCCCTCGCGGTCTTCGCGGGGCGTCGAGGTCTCCCGCTCGCGCTCCTGGCCGACGTCGCCGCAGCGGCGGCAGCCCTGGGCATGAGTGCGGTGTTGGCGTCGCGATCGCCGCCGAGGTTGAGGCGATGCCTCGTCGTCTTGCCTGAGGAGGCCGGGATCGGGTCGACGCCGCAGGGGTGGGCGAAGGCCGCCTCGGAGCGCAGACGACCGACGTTCTGGCCGGCCTTGACGCCCGCTCCGGCCGGCATCATTGCCCGATCCTCCGGCTTCCGGCGGCCGGGGAGGCGACAGACGGCCCCCGGAGACCCTGTGCAACTTCAGACCGCCGGTGGTCCAAAGATTCGGCCGGCGACCCCCTTGCGCTCGTGCCGATCCCACCGATACTGCCGTGTTCGTCCGCCGGAGCGGGCCTGGAGCCGGTAGCGGGAGCGAGATCCGAACATGGGAATGGGCATTCGCGCGTGGGCGCTCGTCAGCCGACCCCACGAGCGCGTTGACGAGTGCGAGCTTGCGGACACCTGTGTGTGGGCGGTCGGCGCCGCCGACGATCGCGGGCTGCGGGGCCTGCAGGACGGGCGCTGCTACATCGTCTCGGGGGAGACCAAGGGCTTCGTGGTGCCCTATGGGTATTACCTCGACTTCTCCGACCGCCTCGACGTCGCGGTGGCCGCGCTGCGCGACGAATGGCCGGGCGGCGCCGAGCGCGAGCCGTTCGAGGACCTCGCGTCAGAGGTCATCGGCCCCCTCGCCGCGGCCACGCTCGCCGACGACTTCGAGACCGGACGCACGCTGATCCGACCACGGCTGTTGGAGGATGAGGACCGGTGGCTCTACGACGAGCTGGACGCCCTCAGCCACCTGGCAGCCGGGGCCGGCGTCCTCGTCATCGATTGACCCGACGGCGGCAACATCGAAACTCACCACCCAAATCTACGCCTGCGCCCTGCCCTTCTCCCCCGGCCGAGGACGTGCCTGGACCACCCGTCGCTCCAGCATGTCGGGGTTGCGCCGTTGTCGCGGCGGGAAGTGCCCCATTGGTGGGCCGCATCGTCGATCATGACAGCACCGCAGCTCGGTCAGATCGGCGAGGACATCCCCGGGGCTGCACTGCCGCGCCAGCCGTGCGATGCGAGGGCGGACGGCACTGGCAGGGCTCCGCCGCCGCGTGCCAAACTGAATGTCAGAGCCGGCGGGCGCGCGACAGGATCGCCGGTAGGCCGTCGGACGAGCAGAGGACGGTCAGGCGCAGGGCGCAGCGCGGCGGGGGACGGCTCCGAAGAAGCGCCACGGGCGCGGCTGGTGCAAGCAACGCGACCGGCGCACTGCCACGTGGGCGCGGCGCAAGACGAGCTCCGCCACGTACTGTCGCGGATCCGGCGTGAGCACCGCCGAGGCGGCACCCGCCCGCAGCCGCCGGCGCATAGCTGAGCGCGGGGTCGATCGTCCGCCGCTCCGGGGGTTCGAGCGGCTCCCTGGATCAGGCAACCTGCAGAAGGTTCGCGGAAGGGCTGATGGAGGCCGAGGTCACCGAGCTCTCCGGGGTGCCCCACGGCGAACGGGACCCGGAGCGCCGGCTCACCCACCGCAACGGCTATCGCGAGCGCCGCTGGGATCCCCGAGTCGGCACGATCGAGCTGGCCATCCCACGCGTGCGCGACGGGAGCTACTTCCCCTCGCTCCTCGAACCGCGCCGCCGGGCCGAGCGGGCCCTCCTCGCGGTGGTCTCTGGAAGCGTATGTGCTGGGGGTCAGCACGCGCCGGGTGGAGGACCTCGTCGGCGCCCTGGGGATCGCCTCGCTGTCCCGGAGCGAGGTCAGCCGCATGTGCGCCGCGCTCGACGCCGAGGTGGACGCCTTCCGCCACCGCTCCCTCGCCGGTGAGCGCTACCCCTTCGACGGTCAGATCCAGCCGGGCGGTCCAACCCTGCTCGCGCCGGGATGATCCACGGCATTGACGACGCGGGCGAGACGCGGGCCCTGCCGTATGCCACGGAAGGCGACATGCTCGACGCCCTCGGGGACGAGCTCAGCGCCGAGATCGAGCGGCGCATGCTCGAGTTCGCCGACCGGATCGAGGCGGCAAGGGCCGCGGAGTGAGCGCGGGCTCCCGGTTCGAGGTAGATGTTCGCTTGGCCTGCGTTCAGTACGTTGGGGCAGATGCCTGGCTGGTAGCACGTGGTGGTGCTCACGGACCAGATCGAAGGTAGCCAGTTGCCCTTCATGTTGCTGCAATCAGCGTCGACACCGGTGGCGGACAACCAGGTGTGTGGATCCCGTTGACGGACCCTGATGGCACTTGGTAGTTCGGATCGGGGATGAGATCCGCGTGGTACCTGCCGACGGGAAGCCCCGCGGCGGTCTGTTTCCATT
>JAJYLG010000154.1 GCA_021787985.1 Chloroflexota bacterium | reverse complement strand
GGGGTTGAACGGGTCCTCTTTCGTCCAGGCGGCGAGGCCGGGACCGACCCAGGGGGTGCCCTGGAAGATCGCCCCCTTGTAGTTGCCCGCCCAGGTGTGGCAGCCGGCGCCGCGCTTGCCGATGTTGCCCGTCAGCAGCAGCGGCAGGTACAGCGCGCGGTTGGCCAGCGTCGCGTGGAAGTAGTGGTTGATCCCCTCGCCGTGATGGATCGCCACCGGACCCTTGGTGGCGATGTCGCGCGCGAGCCGCGCCACCAGCTCGCCCGGCGCGCCGCTGATCTCCTCGACCGTCTTCAGGTCGTAGTCGCGCAGGTGCTCGCGGTACATCGTGAACGCGGTCATCACCTCGACCTGACGGCCGTCGACCAGCCGCACGGTGAAGCGACCCTCGATGGCTGGGCGGATGCCCTTCGCTGTCAGGCGGTCGCCCACGTCGTCACGCGTGACGGCGCGCGGCCCCTTGGCCGCCTCGTCCCAGACCACGCAGTCATGCAGGCGCCCGTACTGGTCTTGCGTCAGCCCCTGGAGCTTGAAGCTCGGGCCATCGGCGCTCAGCGCGGGCGCGTAGCCGGGGAAGACGTCGGCCGCGTCCAGCCGTTGGAGCGTGTCGGTGCGGACCAGCAGCGGGAAGTCGGTGAAGCGGCGGACGAAGTCGGCGTCGTAGAGCCGCCCCTCGATCAGCTCGCGGGTGATGCCGAGGAAGACCGCGATGTCGGTCAGACCGGGGCGCACCGGGATCCAGTAGTCGGACTTGGTGGCGGGCGGGTTGTACTCGGGCGAGATCACCACGATCGTCCCGCCGCGCTCGATCAGGTCCTGGAACCAGTGCGACTCCGGCATCTTGTTCTCGACCAGGTTCTTGCCCACCTGGATGTGCAGCCGGCTGTCGCGCAGGTCGTTGAAGTCGACGTCCGACGCCTGTAGCCCGTGCACGAAGGGCATGCCCGGCGCCTGGTCGCCACGCCAGGTGTACTCGGACCACATCCGCCCGCCCCGCGCCTGGTCCGGACCGACGCCGCGGACGTGCGCATCGATCAGCGCCAGCGTGTTGACCATGCGAAAGATGCCCGCCTTGCCGATGAACCCGTGCGGCGGCAGCGAGCTCCCCAGCTTCATGAGACGCGTGCCCGCACCGTCCCAGTGCTCGAGCATCTCCTCTGGGTAACCGTCCTTCTCCACCAGCCGCGCGCGCCCCGCTTCGCCGCTGTAGGTCCGCCCGATGGCGATCAGGCCGCGCGCCAGATAGCGGGTCGCCTGGTCCCAGCTCACCCGCACGAAGCGGTCCGTGCCGCGAGCATCGAAGCGGTACTTCGACCGCAGCTCCGGCCGGTCGGAGAGCGGGGGAAAGCCGTCGTCGGCCCACTTCTTCCAGCCCTCGCGGATGAGCGGGTACTTGCCGCGGTGCGGTCCGTAGATGCGCCGGTGGACGGTGTAGCCTTTCAGGCAGCCGCGCGGGTTCCAATGCGGCGTCGTGGTGTTGCCCTGCAGGTCGCGGTAGTGGCCGGCGTCGTAATTCTGCTCGACGCGCAGGATCACGCCGTTGCGCGTGAAGGCGCGGAGCCGGCAGAGGTGCGTGTCGTTGGGCGCGCAGACGAAGGTGAAGCTGCCGTCGTAGTGGTACTGGTCACGGTACACGCGTTCCCAGTCGCGCGCCGGGTAGGCCGCCAGCGGGTTGGCGATCTGCGCCGCGGGCTGCAAGAAGTGCAGCTTCGGCAGCAGGGTCGAGGCAGCGCCGACGATGACGGCGGCACGCAGGACGTCGCGACGCTTGTAGCGGTTCATGCGGACGCTTCCTCCGGAACGGGTGGGGGGTGAGGCAGCGCGCCGGCGAGGAGCAATAGGCCCGCGGCGGCGGCGAGACGCAGCGCAGTGGTGGTAGGGTCGGACCCGGCCAGGACGAGCAGCAGGACACCCAGCCCCTCGGCGCGGCGCGGCGGATCGCCGAGCAAGGCGACGGTCGCGGTGATCCATGCCGCGGCCGCGAGCACGTAGACCGGCAGCGGCAGGGAGAGCGTGACGCCCCAGCCCCACAGCGCCAGGATCGCCGTCGGCGCGGTGAACCAGCCGCCCACGGCCGCGACCGCGGCGCCTGCGGCGGCGCCCGCGTACAGGGCGCGGTTGGCCCGCGGGCTGCCGCGCGCTGCCAGAGCGAACGCCAGCCCGGCGAGCGGCACCAGGGCCTCGCGCGCCGTCGCGGCGGTCCGCAACGCCGGACCGTCGAGCGCTGGACCGAGCATCGCCAGCGTGAGCATCGCCGCGACGAGCAGCACCCCGGCTCGCCGCATCCGCCCGGGTTGCGAGCACGCCAGCCAGGCGGCCGCGAGCAACGCCAGAACGAGCGCGGGTGCGGTAGCGGCCGCCGCGTCGGGAAGCGCCACTCCCGCGGCGACCAGCGCTGCCAACGCGGCCAGCGCGGTGGCCGCGGCGCGTGCGGCCGGTCGGCGGTCGACGGCGAGCGGCCAGGCGATGCCGGCGGCGACGGCGAGCCCGGCCAGCCACTCCATCCGCAGCGCCACGTCACCGCCGCGGGTGAGCGCCCGGAAGGCCGCCAACGCGACCCCGTCCTTGGGGATGTAGATGCCCACGCGGTACACGAACCGCAGCAGGATCATCTCGGCCAGCGTGGCGGCACAGAACCAGGCGAGCGCGCCGCGCAGCCAGCGCGGCTCGGCGGCCGTCCTTCCGGAGAAGGACGCGCGGCCCGGGGAGGATGCGAGGACCCGGCTGGCGTGCATCGGACCGATCCTTTGCCCGTCTGAGACGGACGCCGCTGTCAGCGTGCCGGAGGGCAGTTAGAGCGGAGTTAGACGGGGCGTCGCGGCCCGCCGGCCAGCGGGCGCAGCAGGGCGTGGGGGGCGCCCGCCCGCTCCGCCAGGCCGGGGGCGATGGCGGGCGGGGTCCCGCTGCCCGCCTCGACCGCCAGCGCGTAGGCGCGCATCCACAGCCGGTGCAGCCGCGGTTCGTATGGCTCCTCGATCATCCCGCGCTCGATCGCCTGGGACGCGGCCTCCGGGTCGCCACGCTCCAGCTCGAGCCGTCCCAGGGCGACGACCGCGTTGAGGAAGACGCAGCGCACGCGCTCACGTTCGGCGAGGGCGTCGGGGGCGAGGTCGAAGCCGCGCAGCAGCTCGCCGCGGTACAGGGCGATGAGCGACCGCAGCTCGCGCGCGGCGGTGTCGCGATCGCCCTCGTCGAGGCAACGGCGGGCCCGGGCGGCGTGGCCGTCGAGTGCCCAGACGTCGGACCAGGTACAGTCGCGGCGCAGTCCGTAGGCCTCGCCCTCGCGGACCAGGAAGCGCGAGGCGGCGCGCGGCGGCAGGTCGGGCTCCAGCCGGCGGCGCAGGTCGTGGAGCAGGAAGCGCAGGCGTGGCCAGGCATCCTGAGGAGGCTCGTCGGGCCAGAGCGACTCCAGCAGCAGGTCGCGGGCGCGGGGGATGCCACCGCCAAGCGCCAGGCGAGCGAGGACGCAGGCGAGCTGCGGGCGGAGCTCCAGCCGGCGGGGGACCTCGCCGATCTTCAGCACGGCCTGGAAACCACCCAGGAGATGCAGGCGCAGGCGCGAGCCGCGTTCGAGCGCGCGCAGCGGGCGGAAGAAGATGAGCGCGTGCGGGTCGCCCAGACCGGCAAGCGGTAACCCGAGCACGCTAGTCTCGACCTCCATCGGGCTCGCCGTCGGCGGGTGCCAGAGCGCGCGTGAGCGCGGCGGCGGCGCACCCTGCCGCAGGGCGGAGAAGACGGAGCAGTCCGGGGAGCAGCGCGCCGATCCGTCCAGGCAGACGCCGCGCAGCAAACGGTAGCAGGGAACGCCCTGGGCGGCGGAGTCGCTCAGGCCGAGCGTAGCGTCGGCGTCGGGGTTCCAGGCAATCACCCGCTGCCGGCCGTCCACGACGAAGGCCGGGTCGGAGCAGGTAGCGACCAACTGCTGGCGAGCGCTTCCCCCAC
>JAJYLG010000153.1 GCA_021787985.1 Chloroflexota bacterium | reverse complement strand
CGACAGCTCCGCCAGAGTCTGCTCGTTGAACGCCCGAAACCAGTACAGCGTCTCTATGTAATCCATCAACGACATTATGAACAACGTTCGTAGGTAGGCGAAACGTCGCGGCTCCGCGCGCCAGCGAGACGCGGTCTCACGCTTCTCCTTGTCTCTTCCGTGTGCAAGCCAGCCATAGAGAAACGTGTCGAAGATCTCACCGTACCGCAGCCGTCGCCCTTCAATGCCGAGGGGCGAGTAACTATCCAACGCGACTGTGAGTTGGTCGCGCGTCCCACGGACCAGAGCACGCGCTTCCTCGCTTACCGGCAACTGGTCGTAGAGGGCCGCGAGGTTCCGAATTGATATCGGCTCATTGTCCTGGATGAAGAACCGCAATGTGAGCACGAAGGCCTCGATCGCCTCCTGACCAGGCTCGACTGCTTCCTCGATGAACCGCTCGCCTGCCAGGAGGGAAGGCGTAGAGATGGTGTGCTCTGTGACGTACTTGGTGAATTGGAGTGTCGCTAGATGATTGACCTTGTCGTTGAAATACCGGAGGGTGGCAAGGGCTTCGCTGAGTTCCACGCCGTGCTCCTGGTGTACGCCTAACGTACCGCGCCTCAGCGGCGGGCGCCTGTGCCCGCCGAGCGCACAACACCTACCCTATCCCCAAGGCAGCCGCCGAGCGAACCGCCACCCCGAGTAGCCCGCCGCTGCAGGCGCTGGTTAGGCAGCGGGCCGCGCCGTAGCGGAGCGGATCACTGACCGAGCCCAACTTGGAGCACTCGATGCTCAGTGAGACTGTAGAGCAACTGAAAATCGCGCTCACTGGGGTTGCCCACTATATGCGCATTCCTCTTGGCGAAGTCGGTCTCGTACAGGACGTTGAGGTGAGCCCTGGCCCCGAGCGAGTCGATGCCGACGCCGCTGAAGAAATAGCGACGCGGATCGTCGCCCGAAGATCGAACCACGGAATCGGCTGCGCGAACCACCTCCGGTGCGGGGCCCGCGTAGGCTCTCCAATCGGAGAGCGGACGCAGGCCACCAGCCTCCGCGCGGCGAGCCAGCTCGCCGTGGCCTTCGCATCCGGCGCTGACGATCATCAGCGGCAAGATGGTCGCACAACACAACCAACGGCTACGCATTGGCTGCTCCCGCTGCCTAACGAACTTGCGCCTCAGCGGCGCGCGTCCTGTTCTCACCAGCCGCACAACACCTGCATTACCTCAGGTCAACTGTCCAGCTCTACAACACCGGCCCTGAACGCGCGGCCGCTGCAGGCGCTGGTTAGGCAGCACATGCTAGTGGCTGACCGTGGGTGGCGGATCCGGCGGGGTCGGAGTCTTGGGCCGGATCGGAGGGGCCGGCGGGAGTGCGCTTCCCTGCTGCATGACCAAGCGCTCGGTGTAGTTCAACCGTTCCTGGATGTCCGCCAGATCCCGTTCCAGGCGCTCCACCGCGGACGCCAGAGCCAACACATCGTTGGTGCCCGCCTCGCCCCGGCGGAGCCGAGCGAGCAGAGCCCGGCCAGTTGTGGTGCGGCTGAGCACCAGCCAGCCGCCGACACCGATGATGAGGATCGGAGCCAAGCGGAAGGCGACCATCGTGACGACAATGAACACGTGCTCCATGCCGACCCCTCCCTTCCCAACCGGCAACGGAAGGCGCCTGTGCTGCCTAACGAACTTGCGGCTCAGCGGCGCGCGTCCTGTTCCCACCAGCCACACAACGCCTGCACTACCTCAGGTCAACTGTCCAGCCCCACCACACCCACCCCACACGCGCGCCCGCTGCAGGCGCTGGTTAGGTGGCGCGCCTCCATAGCTACTCCCCGTTGGGCGATACGACAGGCTCAGACACTCTGAGAAGTTCGGCCAGCCTGACCTTCATGTTCTGTTCGACGGCTCCGTCACAGGTGCGGTCCAAGCCAACAAGGCGAATCCGAACGTCCCGGCCCAGTTGAACCGCCCGCAATGTGCTATCGGGGAGCATGAAGACGGCGTCCTCGCTCTTATCCGTGTTGATGCCGACGGTCGTCCTCGCGTGCGGCGGCAGTTCCTGGCGCTGAATGCTGAAAATACGGCCGTCGATATTGAGGGCGCCTGAAACGGCACCGAAGGCGCTGGCATGATGAAATGGGGAGTCCGTGTCAAAGTAGAGATACTGCATCGCCTCGTGGCGCCCGGTCGGGCCCCGAGTCAACCGCCAGACAATGGCGAGGTTCGTCCTCCCGCAACCGTTAGGATTGTCGAGTCGACCGTACTTGGTTTCCCACACCGAGTCGCCCGAGAAACTGTCTACGTGAAAGGTCACGTCTCGGCCACCCTGAGCCACAACCGGTCTCGGCGAGGCGAGCACCAAGCCAAGAAGGAGTGCTCCGCAGATCCAAATCGAGGCCCAGAGGTGTTTCAGCCAGTCGGGTACTGTCATTTGCGACCTCCGTCGGTACTCATCGTCGGTCTCTGGGAGCGTGCAGCGATTCCGACTCAAGCGCCGCCAGCGCGACGCCGCACGCGCCACCTAACGAATTGCGGCTCAGCGGCCGGCGCCCTGTCGGCCACCCAGCCACACAACACTTGCACTACCTCAGGGGCGCCCACCAGCCACACAACACCTGCACGACGCGCCGGCCCGCTGTAGCCGCTGGTTAGGCGGCGATCCTCACCGGCCGAGTGCCAAGAAACTGACCACCGCTAGGAGGGAGCCCCACGCCACCGCTCGAAGGAGAGCGCCCGTCCGAGACCTGCCGGCGAGAGATGCACCCGCGCCGGCCGCTAAGGCGGCAGGGAGAAGTACCATGGTGGCGTGTTCCGCCGGATAGCGGTCTGGGGCGCGAGAGGCCCACTGGATCACACCCAACGTGAGCAGGGCGAGCGCCGCCACTAGGATGGAGGCCCATTGCCAGGAGCGAGCATCACGATGATGCGGCCCATGTATCGGTCCGGGAGCCATGGCAGAGCCCTCCAAGCGAATCGCCGCCTAACCATTCACTATGCTGCGGGGAACAGGGCCCGCCGCAGCGCAATCACCGCAAGCTTGGGCTGCCTATCCGGCACCCGCAAGGGATTGCTGCACGATGGATCTCGCCGCATGGCAAGAGCCTCGCCCACGCCTTGCGCCGCCGGCGCCCGCGGATAGGCCGCCTGGCTTGGCAGTGTAGCGCGCGGGCGTCACTCGGGCGTCACTCCGGGTTCCGGCGGCGTTAGCCCACCGGGAACACGGGCCGCAGACGGGGAGCTTCTGCGACTAGGTCCAGGCGTGAGCCGAGGATCGCCCTTCGGCTGCATCAGCTCCGCAAGTGCATGCTCGGCAACTGGTTAGGGAGCAGTGACGACCGGTCATGGCCCCCGGCCATGGGGCCACGGCTACCTCAAGCGCTGCAGATCCTCCGGCGAGTCCACGTCCAGCTCGCCGCCGGGGAAGGGGACCTTGACGACCTCGCCGGCATGACGCTGCAGCACCCGCTTCGCCCCCGCCTCACCCCCCAGCGCCCGCAGCTCCTCGAACAGCGACCGCGCGAACAGCGCCGGCACCCCGACCGCCCCACCGTACTCGCTGGCCACAGCCGAAGGTCGCCCGGCCCGCCAGGCCGCCACGAGCTCCCGCAGCACGGCTGCCGTGACCAGGGGCTGGTCACAGGTGAGGAACAGGGTCGCCTCCAGAGGCCGATCGGTCGCGCTCGCCGCGGCCGGCGCGCGCGCCGCGGGCACGCCTGCGCGGCCGAGCGCCTCCAGCCCCGCCCGCACCGACGTGCTCAGCCCCTTCACCGCCTGACGGTTCTCCGCGACGCGCACGCCCAGGCCCGCCAGCTCCCCGCGCATCGCCGGCGCGCCGGGACCCGCCGCGATCACCACGACCACCGGCCCCACGGCGGCCTCGACCGCCGTGCGGGCGGCGCGGCGCAACAACGTCTCGCCATGATACCGGAGGAGCTGCTTGGGCTCGCCAAGACGGCGGGAC
>JAJYLG010000152.1 GCA_021787985.1 Chloroflexota bacterium | reverse complement strand
CGGCCGACTGGCCCGCGAAGTGACGGTCCTGCGGAAGGCGAGCTAGTCAGGGGTGAGGCCTAACCAGCGCCTGCAGTGGCGGGCTACGCCGGTTGGCGGTTCGCTCGGCCAGCTGACTTGGGGATAGTGCAGGTGTTGTGCGCCCGGCGGGCTCAGGTGCCCGCCACTGAGGCGCAATTCGTTAGGCCGCACGCTCGGAGGAGCCGTCAAATGTCTGCTGCTCGCGCGATGGGTCTCGCCGCAATGCTCGCTGTCCTACCGAGCGCTTGTCACACGGCCGGCCCCGCACCCCTTCGGCTGTGGGTTCCGCATAGCAGTGCTGAGGTCCTCAGAATCAGTGCCGCGAAGGCCGCCGATCTTGGGTTCAAGGTGACTCAAAGGGATTCGACGCGGGGCAGCCTCTCGGCAACTCGCGACGCGGCCGGCACGGGCAACGCTGACTACATCCTGTGCTCGGACAGTGCAAACACCCGTGGTGTTGAAGGCGATGAGTACTTTCAGAGCATAGTCGCTTTCACCGTTACAGCCAGTGACAGCGGAGGTGGAGCTGCCGTAGGAATCGAGGTTAGCGTACCGGACGCCTGGGCACCCATGTTCGCGGGCAACGGCGCAATGCACTGGCGATGCAGCAGCTCCGGGGGGTTGGAGAAGCTGATTGCCGCTGCCCTTGGCGGGCCTGGTCGGCGCGTCACGGGGCCCTGATGCCTACGGGGTTCGGCCGCGGTGTGCGGCCTAACCAGCGCCTGCAGCGGTCCGGCGCGTGGACCTTGAGGGTTGGTGTGGCTGGCGAGTTGACCTGAGGTAGTGCGAGTGTTGTGCGCCAGGGCGCCGGCCGCTGAGGCGCAAGTTCGTTAGGCGGCGTCGTTCTCACGGCTCGCGCTCAGAAGAAGGGAACGTCATGGGCCGCTTCTTGTGTCCGCACTGTAGGAAGCCGCTGCCCTTCACCACGCGGTGGCATATGACCGGGCTCCTCCAGTGGCGACGTGTGCAGCCCTGTCCAGGTTGTGGTGCCCAATTGCGCTGGTCGCTGGCAGCCTACCTGGTCAATGCCGCGTCGCTTGCAGCGGTGGTTGTTTTCGTCGGTTGGCAGCGTGTTGATCTATTCGCAATCCTCGTATTGCTGGCGGGTGCCGGCGTGCAGCTCTTGCGCGTCGAGACGGTGGGTGCGCGCGGCGCCGCCTAACCAGCGCCTGCAGCGGGCGCGCGCCGGGCGGGTGTTGTGGAGCTGGACAGTTGACCCGAGGTAATGCAGGTGTTGTGCGGCTGGTGAGAACAGGACGCGCGCCGCTGAGGCGCGATACGTTAGGCGGCAGCGTGTGATCCGAAGGCGGCCAATGTCCCAACGGACCGGCAACCGCTCTTGTGCTCCGCTCCTCGCGCTGGTCGTGGGCTTGGCCGCGCTTGCCACGAGCGCTGGATGCGCAGCCGGGCTGCGTAACGACCAGATTGACCATTACATCTCGCACTATGGCATTGCGTCCTACCTCCAGTTGGAGGCGATTCAAGCTCGCTGCCCCCTGGTGGGGCTTCCTGAGGGGGCACTCCGCGCGTCGTTTGGGCGGCCGAGAAGCATCGACTCAAGCGCCGCAGGTGTCGCTCGGTGGACCTATCAGTTCGCCGATGACGCGCCCCGACTGGAGCTTGCCGTTGCCGGGGACTCGCTTCAGAGTTGGCGAGTTGACCCATACGTGAAGTGGCGGCGATTTCCGATGCCAGCAGGCTACCACCTGTGGCGCGGCTCGGAGGGGGCGGCGAGGGCCTATCTGGTGGCGCACCCAGAAACCGACCCCCGATTCGCCTACGGGATCATGGCAACGTGCCCGATGCCGGGGATGACGCCGCAAGAGGTCGTGGCAGCCTGGGGCCGCCCGGCGGTTGTTGCCACAGCGCGTCCGGGGGAGCCCGACTGGCTTCGTTACACCTACGGCTTCGGGGTCGAAGGACAGGGTGACGAGGTCGTCTTTCTTGCGGGCCGACTCGTCGCGGCCCGTCCGTGCGGCTGGCCGAGCAGTCGAGGGTGCCGCTCCTGGCCGCCAGACACCAGTACTCGCGACTGGCAGCCGCCCCGCTGATCAGCTCTGGCTGCCACCTAACCAGCGCCTGCAGCGGGCGCGCGTGTGCGGGGCGGGTGTTGTGCGGCTGGACAGATCAACTGGCGTAGTGCAGGTGTTGTGCGGCTGGCGAGAACAGGACGCGCGCCGCTGAGCCGCAATTCGTTAGGCAGCGCTGGAGTAGGCCATTGAGCATCAGGACTCGCCTCGAGGATGCGCGGCTTCTTGCCGAGCACCTCCACTGGGAGGGTGCCCTTCTCAGCGTTCTTGTCGCCATTGCCGCAACGGCGCGCCGCCGATTCCCACTGTCCACACCTTCGCGCGCCCACCCTCGCAAGACCATGGGCGACGCCGAAGCCTTCAAGACGTTCGCCGCCGAGGCCCTCTCCCGGGTCATCGTGGGACCAGAGCCCACAGTGACGTTTCAGGGCGCCGTTAGGCCCCTCAGCGAGGTACTCTACACTTGGATGAGATGCACGCTCGCTCATGAAGCCGAGCTTCCTCCCGATCTTCGGTTCGCGCCCGACTACGTCGCTGGCAGCGTTGGCATCAACACCCGGCCCGGCCCTCCGGAACATATTGAGGTGACGCATTCCCTAGTTGTCATGCTCGCCGATCTGGTAGCACAGGCCCCCGAGAACTCAGACGTCCCGGCCAGACTCCGAGAGCAGCTGGTGGAACTGAGGCACCAGGGCGCGAGGGGGCCGATTCCCGGCCTAGTGGCCGCCCAGCCCGCGGGAGAACTTCTGCGCCGAAGTGGGCCCTTCGATCCTCCAGCGGTGGAACTTCTGGAGGGTTACCTCAGAGCGGTACACGCCGGGCTTTTCGCCGACCTTGCCACGCCGCTCACGGAAAGCCAGACGTATCAGGTCGAGCATGTGGCGACGAAGGCGCGCCGCGAGCTCGCGGACGGGGTGCCAGGCCAGTACACTCAGGCCGAGGCTGAGCTTCTGTCGTCGATCGGGAAAGATCTTCTGCTCAGCTCGGTGGTGAGCGATAACGACGCGGACCGCGCGCTACGGGCCAATATCGGCAGCGGTGTCCAAGAGGTCGGCCTCTCCATCCTGTCCAGAATCGCAGCCAGCGCTGCCTAACCCGCGCCTGCAGCGGCCCGGCGCGTGGGCCTCGTGGAGTTGTGTGGCTGGAGAGTTGACCTGAGGTTAGGCAGGTGTTGAGCGCCAGGCCGGCGGTCGCCGGCCGCTGAGGCGCGAGGCGTTAGGCAGACGCTTCAAGAACGCCGGCGGGTTCCGGAGGACCGGCATGCCTCGAGCCAACCGCGGCGGCTGGAGGACGTGCTCACGGGGCCACAAGTACCGTGGCACCGGGGGCTGCCCGACCTGATGGAGCGGGAACCGGCCCACCGGCGGTGGGCGGGGCCGGCACCGGGGCAAGCGCCGACGGCGCTCCGCATCGAAGCGAAGCGCTGCCTAACCAGGTCCTGCAGTGGGCGGGCTACGCCGGCTGACGGTTCGCCCGGCCAGCTCACTTGGGGATAAGGTAGGTGTTGTGCGCTTGGCGGGCTCAGGCGCCCGCCGCTGAGGCGCAATTCGTTAGGCGGCCTGGCGCGGCCACGAGCGACCTGTCTATGCGTCGGAACGGGCAATGAAACCTTCGCGGATAGCTCATCTTGTTGCCTGCGCTGGACTCCTCGCGGCGTGCGGCGGGCCGCGGATGCGAGGCGCTGCATCACAGCAATCGGTGGTGCTCTGTCCGTCGACCGCTTCACAGTTCTTTGGCTGGCCTCAGATCCTGCAACGCGGATTCCCGCACGCCCTGGCAGAGTCCCTCGCGGCGACGGCCGAACGTCCTTCTGGCCTCACTCGTGACGCCCTTGCGACCCTCCGAGCTCAGTTTCAACTCGACACTTCAGTGGCCGCCCAGGCAGTCCTCTTTCTCGCGTTCCGCGAAGCCGCGATGAAAGACCTCAACCTCCGTCTGCTGATACTCCCTCGCGTGCTCGGTCGACTGATCGGGGACGGCCAGATCGCGCCACAGGCGA
>JAJYLG010000151.1 GCA_021787985.1 Chloroflexota bacterium | reverse complement strand
GTCGTCGTGGAGATCCACCGGCGGGGCCGTGTAGTAGTTCTTGAAGTTGCGGTCTCCAGTGGCCCATTCGCGCACGATCGCGATCCGGTGGTCGAAGTCGAGCGGATCGCAGTCCGGGGCCAGGGTACGGAGCATCTCCTGCTGGACGCGGCGTTCCCAGTTGCCGTAGAAGCCGTAGATGCCGGTGCGCAGCACGCCGCCCGGCTGCAGCGCACGCGCCAGGATGGCCACGCCTTGGGCGGGATCTGGCAGGTGGTGGATGGTGCCCCAGGAGACGATGTAGGCGAAACGGTCCCGATCCTCCATCTGCATGATGTCCTGGATCGCGGCGCGCGCATTGGGCACCTGCTCCGCGGCCAGCGTGGCGTTGGCGCGCTCGACCGACACCGACGAGAGGTCGTAGCCGAGGAACTGCGTGTCGGGGAACTCCTGCGCGTAGTCGAGCATCATCAGCCCGGTGCCGCAGGCGAAGTCGCCGAACTCCTGCCCCCGCGGGTCGATGTCCAGCTGCTCGAGGAAGCGCCGCACGTAGGCGGCGTGGTTGCGGTAGGTGTGCTTGCGCTGGGCGGGCGGGAAGGGATGCTGGCGGTACATCTCCCGGACGCGCTCGATGATCTCGTCGCGCGCGGCCGCCGGGTCACTCGGGGGGACCGATCGCGAGCCGGCGCTCATCGGCCGCGCCCTCCCGACGGCGCAAAGCGTGGCGCGGGATTGCCCCTTCCAGCTGGCGCCCGGATCGCGGCCACCACTACCACCTACCCCAACTGCGGCACGGCCACCGTACTGAGCGACCGGCGCCGTGTCAAGGTTGACGACCGACCCCGTGGACGCCCGACCCGGGGTTGACGACCGACTGTGTGGACGCCCGACTGCTCTGCCGGTCGCATCGCATTGGGCGGCCAAGCGGGGGGCCAGGCGGCATCATGGGAGCATCCCGTGCGGCGCTGCTGCCGCCGAGCGCGTCAGCCGTCTCGACTGGCCGCCGGGCGGCCAGCGCGCCGACCAGGTGCGGTGACGCGGAGCGCAAGGAGCGACTCGCTGGGCGTCGCGGCAGCGCGCGCTGGGCGTCGCGGCAGCGCCACGCCGCTCGGTCAGGAGCTGCGCTCCACCGCCAGCAACCAACGACGGAACCGCGGGAGGGTCCACGTCGCGCCTGGACTCGTCCCCTGCTCGCCGTCCAGCCGCACGGGCTCGCCCGATGCCGTCCACGGCGACATCGCGACCAGCACCGACGGGGAGCCGGCCAATCGAAGGCGCCAGCCGCTCACCGGGACCGGGCGTTGGCGCGGGGCATCCCAGCGATCGTCCAGCTGGTTTCGCAGGTCGACCAGGTTGACCACCCGCAGGCCGGTCGGGGCCCGGGCGACCCGGAGCCAGACGTGGCCCGCCTCTGGCCAGGATGAAGCCGGGATCGCGCGGCCGTCGGAATCTGTCAGCTCCACCCCGTCCGGGGGCGCAGGGACCAGGCTCGGCGCCGAGACGAGGTGCAGGTAGCGCGCGCCAAAGCGCCAGGCGGCCTGCAGCTCGCGCGCGGCATGGCGGCTGAGCCGTGCCGCGGCCGGGTAGTAACCCTCGACGAGCGCACGATCGCCGCCCGCGAGGATCTGGTGGTAGCCGCCGGCGGCCATGATCACGCTCGACAGAAGGACGACCGCCTCCTCAGCCTGGGCTCGCCGCTCGGGGACCGCGACGGTGTCGCGGAGAGCCGAGACGTAGGCGGCGACGACGATCGCCCGAGCCCCGCCGACACGGCGGGCATGGTCGATCCAGGCCACCACGTCGCGGTAGCGGACGGCGGGCGGCCACAGCTCGAGGTACAGGGCCGCAGCGGGCGAGGGCGCCACCGCGTCGAGCGGGTAGCCCGCGACGCAGTTGAAGAGGACACGTCGCCCAGCCCCGGACCCCAGTCGTCCGGCCGCCTCCTCGATCAAACCTGGGTACAGGTCCTCGAAGCGAAAGGGCGTGCCGTCGGCCGCCACGCCCTGGTGGGGTTCCCCGTACGTGTCCATGTGGATCCCGTCGAAGCCGAAGTCCCGGCAGGCCCCCGCGTACTCACGCAGCAGGCGCCGGCGCCACGGCGACCCGGGACGCAGATCGGTGAGGAAGAAGGTGTCGCCGAGACTCAGGGGTGTGCCGGCCTCGTCGAAGACGCGCTCGGCCGGGTGCGCATCGACGTACTCGCGCTCCGCGCCGTAGACCGACCCATACGCGAGCGCAGCAATGCCCGTGCGGTGGCAGGCTTGCACGCCTTCCCGAACGGCAGCCGGCGACACGCGGCGGCCGAGCACGTCCCGGAAGGTCCTGTCGCGCGGCGGCGCGTACCGGTAGTGGCGGTACATCCAGTCGTAGAACTGGACGACCGTCACGTGCCAGGGCGCCAAGCGCCGCACCGTGGCCGCCATCCGTTCGGGCGCGCCGAAGTCGGTGAGCACGGCGTGGCGGGGCGACTCCCACCAGCCGGCGAGTGCCTCGACGGCGCACGTGCCGCTCGTGGGCGCCGCGCCGGCTCGCTCCAGCGTGAGGCGCAGGCCGTAGCCGTGGCGCGCCAGGGGCGGCAGCGTGATGCGGAGCACGCGGCGCGTCCGTCCGGCCCGCAGCCGCAGACGGCGTGACACGCTGCCCACCACGCGATCGAGGTCGAGCAGCTCCAGGCGGGCGGCCACGAGGGCCGCACGATCGGCCTCGATCTCGACCTCGACCAGGGCCGGCCGACCCGGGGGAAACCAGGGACGCGCGGGCTCGAACGATCGGATGGTCAGGCGTGACGCCGACCGTCGGCGGAGCCCGCTCACGAAGCCGCGAGGAGTTCGCGGCGCAGCGCGAGGTAGCTCGCGTGCGACCACAGCAGCGGCCGGGCCGAGGCGCCCCAGCGCTCCTCCCACTCGCCGATGTGCTCCGGATGGAGGGCGCGGGTCGCGACCTGCTCCGGCAGCGCGAGGTCGGCGCCCGCCTGGGCCTCGATCCAGCGCAGACACGCGGCCGCCCGGTCCCGGTCGCCGGGGTCGTCACGGCGCAGGTAGACGCGTCCCAGCGCCGCCGTGAGCAGGAGCCATTCCCCGCCGCCGTAGTACGTGTCGGCCCGGTAGCGGTGCACCCCGCCGTCGGGCGAGACCAGCTCCGCCTCGATCCGGGCGAGCGTCGCGGCGAACCGCTCGGAGCGCGGATCCACCAGCCGATACGGCGCCGCCAGCCAGAGAAGGCTCCCGTCGACCCCGGGGTTCCCGTCCCACTTCGCGAAGGCCCCGCTGCCCGCGAGCAGCCGGGCCGCCAGCGCGTCGCGGGCGGCGGCGACATCTCCGGCGAGCGCCTCGGGGGCGACCGTGTCGAGCGCACGCAGCCCGGCCAGGATGCCCGCGAGCGTGCTCGTGTGGACGTGCTCGGGGGATTCCTCCCAGGCGTCGTAGGAGGGGTGCGCCCACAGGGCCGCCAGGTAGCGCGCCACGAGCGCCGCGGCCTGCCGGTGGGCGGCCGTCACGCGACCCCCGGCGCGGGCGTGCACGCCGAGCGACCAGAGCCAGATCCCGGGGCCGTCGAGCTGGAACGTCGGCCAGTCCTCCGGCCCCGGCGAGCCGTCGATGCGGTAGCGACAGTGCAGGTAGTCGGCTGGATCGGGAGCCTGGCCGGCGCCGGCGTCGGTCACCGCACGCGCCAGCCCCACGCGCGAACCGGCCACGAGCCCGGCGACCCAGTCGTGGAACCGGCCGGCGGCAGCGTGGTCGCCCGCAAGGTCCAGCGCCTCCGCGATGAACGCCCCGTCGCGCAGCCAGGCGAACTGGTACTGCGGAAACGTCGGGCCCGCCAGGAACGCCCCGTTGGGTGCCTGGTTGGCCAGGATGACCGCCCGGCTGTGGGCGGCCAGCCGCTCTCCGAGCGCGGAGGGATCGAGGACCGGCACGTCAGCCCTTCGTGGCGCCCACGAAGGCGCCCGAGACGAAGTAGCGCTGCAGGCCGACGAAGACCGCGATCTCGGGCAGGAGGGCGACGAGGGACGCGGCAAACACGATCCCCCACTCGGTGCCGTTCGCGCGCTGGAAGAGCCGGATCGCCACCGGCAGCGTGTA
>JAJYLG010000150.1 GCA_021787985.1 Chloroflexota bacterium | reverse complement strand
GGCCGGAGAATACCACCGGACCCGCGGCACGTCAACTCGCCTGCCGATGGTGTGTCGATGGCCGTGGCGCGTTGTCCGGAGCCTCCCGTCTGCCTCGGCGCGCTGCTAGCCTTGACCGCGGGTGGCGGCGCCTCGCCCGGCCGCCGACTGCGTTGGCGCCGAGACCGCTCGCATCGGGCTACGCGCCCCACGAAGGGAGGACTCCGCCGTGATCCCCAGGTTGACTCCGGCGCAGCAGGCATTTCGGGAGGACGTTCGGCAACTCGCACGCACGGTCATCCTCCCGCGCGCGGCCGAGATCGACGGCAGCCAGAGGTACCCGGCAGAGAACGTCCAGGCGCTCGCGGCCGCCGGCGTCGCCGGCAGGACGATCCCCCAGGAGTACGGCGGAGGCGGAGCGCCACTGCTGGAGGCGATCGTCGCCGTCGAGGAGGTCGCCAAGGCCTGCGGCACCACCGCGCGCATCGTGGTGGAAACGAATATGGGCGCGGTCGGCGCCGTCGTGCATTACGGCAGCGGGGAGCAGAAGCGGCGCTATCTGCCCCGGGTGGTCCAGGGCGACAAGCCGTGCGTCTGCATCACCGAGCCGCAGGCGGGCTCTGCCGCGACCGAGATGACGACTTCCATGGTCGCCGACGGCGACGACCTGGTCGTCAATGGGACGAAGCGGTTCATCACCGGCGCGGGGGTCTCCACGCTCTATCTGGTGTTCGCCCGGCTTGACGGCGGCGGAATCGGCGGGGTCCTGGTCGAGGCGGGGACCCCGGGTTTTCGCGTCGGCAAGCGCTGGCCGATGATGGGCTTGCGAGGGCTCCCGGAGTGCGACGTCCACTTCGAGGATTGTCGCGTGCCTCGCGGCAACCTTCTGGCACGGGAAGACGGCTTCAAGCGACTGATGGCGGCATACAACGGCCAGCGGCTGGGCGCGGCCACCGTGGCGGCGGGCATCGCGGGCGGCGCGTTCGACCTGGCGGTGGAGCATGCGCAAACGCGGCGGCAGTTCGGCCGGCCGCTGGCCGACTTCCAGGGGCTGCAGTGGATGCTCGCGGACATGCACGTGCAGCTCACCGCGGCGCGCTCCCTGATCTACGACGCCGCCGACGCGGCTGGATACGGCTTCCCGGCAATGGAGGATGCGGCCGTGGCCAAGCTCTATGCCGGCGAGATGGCGATCACCGTCACGAACAACGCGCTCCAGCTCTTCGGCGGCTACGGCTACTCCCAGGAGCTGCCGCTGGAGCGGATGGTGCGCGACGCTCGGATGTTCACGATCGGCGGCGGGACGGCGCAGATGCTGCGCAACGTGCTTGCCGGCCGCGTCCTCGGCCGCAAGGCCACGCAGCGGCGACCGGGGCCGGAGTGAGGCCGGGGCGGCGTGCCCGCGCCAGATCGAAAGGCCGCGTCTCGCGGTCGTAGCGCCAGTGACGCGCCGGCTCCTTTAGGGCGAGTTGATGATGATGCGGTCGGTGGTGATGCGTGCCAGGGCAGTGGCGGTTGCCTGCTTCAGCTTGCTTGCGGGACCGATTCGAACAAGAGCCGACGGGTCTCGGTTCCCGGCGCCTGCTTCGAGAGGCAGAGCATCTCAATGCCGACGACGCGATCCTGCTCGTCGTAATCCGCGACGATGCCGGGTGAGACCTCCTCGGACCGGCTCGCCGGCGCTTCGCCCAGGGGCAGGTACAGCGCGTCGGCTTGTTGATCCACTTTGAGCCTCACGGGATCGTCCTCCTTCGATCAAAGAATACCGTCACGATACGCGGCGGCGTGGTCTGTTCGTTCACGATCACACCCAGCACGCGGTTGTCCGATTCCGGAATCCGGGCCAGATGGTGCTCCAGATCCGGGTCCACGGGATCGGCCTCGCTTGCGTCCGCCGCTCACTTGACAAGGTGTATGACCTTCAGGCTCTCGATGCCGCGGTCGCCCACTATCGTGACCGCCAAGCGCCATGCTGGCCCGGCTCGGAAGGCGGCGACCCCGCGCTCCGGTGGGCCTCGATGCGCTCCTCGTCAATCTCAGCCTTGAGGTTCCTGGGCGGCTTCGCAGCGCCTTCTGCGCCACCTGCGCCATCATCCGCCGCGCCTCGCCGGGGCCGTCGTTAGGTACGCCATCCGGCGGTGGCCGCACCCCACTGGGCCGCCGGCCTGCATCGAGCGGGCAGGCGGCATGCCGCCGTGGGCGGTGGATCTGGCGCGCCCGGAGGGATTCGAACCCCCGACCCTCGGTTCCGAAGACCGATGCTCTATCCGCTGAGCTACGGGCGCGCTCGACCGAGGCGGGCCGCGCCGCGCTGGGACTGCGCCTCGGTCCGGCCGCTTCGAGTATACTGGCCTGCCGGGCGTGTCTGGTGGCGGCCGTCTCCGCGCGTCAGCGGCAGTCGTCGTTCGGGTCCTGCCCCCACTGACGGGCGAGCACGCTCAGGGTGCCCCCGGACAGGCGGGTGCAGATGTAGCCGTTAAGGAAGTCCTGCCGCCGCCAGGTCACACCGTTCCACACGTTGGTGTAGTCGTACTCCTCGATCGTCGGGTAGCTCAGCCAGCCGGCCGCGTCGCCGCGGTCGCGGTACGGCGGCCAGATGGTCGCCCGCACCGTGAACGCCCGCGTCGTGCCCTGGAAGATGTGGGCACCGTCACTGATGTAGCCGCGGTCGCCGTTGTCCACGTCCTGCGCGCAGGCCACGCCGCGCTGGTAGGGCGGCAGGCCGTACTGTCGATTGTAGAGAGGCCCCATCACGCCGGTCGCGTCCTTGAACGGCCAGTGGCCCTGGTACCAGTATTCGCGGTGCAGGTCGCCGCAGTTGCCGAGATAGGGCTGGAAGCCGATCCAGACGTTGTGCGATGTGTAGCTCACCCCGGTGTGCATGTTGTACTGGCCGTCGAAGGGCTCGGGCTTGATGCTGTTGCCGCCGAAGTAGCCGGACTGCTCGTTGTAGTGCAGGTGGTAGCCGCACCCGCCGGGAGCGCTGCCGACCGTGGTGCCGGTGTCGCCCGCCTGGCCGAGGTAGTCACCCTGCGCGAGCGTCTGGCCGACCTGCAGCCCGCCGTAGAAGTAGTTGAGGTGGCCGTAGGTCACCCAATTGGTCGGCGAGCTGACCGGCCACTTCGTCACCACGTAGTTGCCAAGGTAGCTGCCGTACGGTGCGCACGTATCCGGCGCGCAGTAGCCGTCGCAGGTCACCCTCTCGACCTGGGACTCCGTCGCGACGAAGAGCGACTCGTTCCTGGCCAGGTCGAAGTCCAGGGCGTAACGATGGTACTCGCCCGAGCCATCCTGAGGACAACTGTGGCTGCCGCCGGGATCGCCGCAGTAGCCTTGCGTGACCTGGTGGACGACGTTGGGACCCCAGGGGAACTTGCGCCAGTAGCCGCCGCGCGGAGCAGGGGGAGCGTTGTCCGCCCCGATCGCCGCGGGACCGGACGAGAGCACCAGGGCGGCGATGGCAACGCCGAAGAGGAGGACGATACGCAGCTTCTTCATCGTTCCCTCACCTCCGGCTCACGGCAGCGCGCGCAAGCTTGGCAGGACCGCTTCGCGCAGCCAGGCGAGGTGCTTCTGATAGGTCACGCAGATCGGCGCGCCGGCCGGAATGGTATCGGGCAGGTTTTGGAGCGCCGGCACGTGCGGCAGGTCGGGGAAGCAGACCATCGCCAGGGCTCGAACGACATACCCGGTGGGCGTCACGAACAGCGCCTGCACAAAGCCGCCGTAGGCGGTCATCTCGACTCCCTTCAGCGCGCGGTAGCAGATGGACCAGTCGCGTCCCCCGATGCGCTCGGAAGCATGATGGGTCACTACGTCCTGGCCCACGACCGGGTGGTCGTCGGCGCAACTTGGCGTGAGCCCGCTGACGGAGGGGTCGTGGATAGTCAAGAGGACGGAGAACGCGATGTTTGGCCCGGTGGTGTCGAGCGTGTCGCCCCAGCCGTAACTGTAGTACGGCACGCCCGCGGGCAGGCAGTAGCCGAAGCCCCACTCGGCATGCGCGATCTTCTGCCAGCCGGCCGGGCAGTCGAGCGGGCCGGGCGGCAGCCGGTTGAGCACGGCGCCGTTGATCTCCGCCGGGAAGGGCGACGCCAGGCGCAGCGGCGAGGGCG
>JAJYLG010000060.1 GCA_021787985.1 Chloroflexota bacterium | reverse complement strand
CGTGAGGTTCGGGCCAGGGTCAAGGACCTGGCCGACCGGGAGCGGCAGGCCGCTGCCCTCTTCTACCCGCCCGAGCGCAGTACCAAGTACCTCAGCCTGAAGCTCGAGGGGATCCTGGAGGCGCCGACTAATCTCTGTGTCACCTGCGATACCTCCCGCGCCGGCCCGGAGGTGATCGGGCGCCACGGGATTCCGGAGACAGACGTTTACAGCGTTTGTCTCGCCGTGGAGAACCTCTGGCTGGCGGCGCGCGCCGAGGGCCTGGGTGTGGGTTGGGTGTCGCTGATGCGCGTGGCGCATCTGCGCAAGCTCTTGAACGTCCCGGCCCACGTGCTCCCGGTCGCCTATCTGTGCATCGGCTACCCGGAGGACCTGCCTCCGCTGCCGGAGCTGGAGCAGGCGGGCTGGCGCCGGCGGGTTCCGCTGCAGCGGCTCGTGCACCACGAGGGCTGGGGGCGGCGAGACCCGGGCCGGCCGCCTCATGTCATGTCCGTGGACCGGCGGGGCGCTGGGGCCGCGGATGGGCCGTGAGGTCATCGCCGGGGCGGGCGGCAGGCCGCATTCGGGCGATCGCGACCAGCCGCCCGCTCGCGAACTGGGCGGTGGTGGCGGCGGGAGGGGGCAAGCCAGACAGACCGCCGCGCGCCGCGGGGCCTCGGCGTCTCAGAGGCTCTTGCGGAACAGCTCCAGCGCCTTCGCCCAGGCGTCCCTGGCCGCGTCGGCGTTGTAGACTTCCTTGCGCGTGTCGTTGAAGAAGGCGTGCTGGGTGCCCGGGTAGACCTTGGTCTCGAACAGCTTGCCGTAGCGTTCCAGATCCTGGCGCAGCTCCTCGCGGACTTTGGCGCTCGCCCAGTCGTCGTGCTCGGCGTAGACGGCGAACACAGGGCCGCGAAGGCTCCCGAGCTTGCTGAGCGGGTTGGGGTTCACTCCATAAAACGGCGCAACGGCGCGGATGTGTGGGCTGTCGCAGGCGAGGGTCAGCGCCAAGCCACCGCCCATGCAGAAGCCGATCGCCCCGATTCCGCGACCGCGCAGGTACGGCTGGGAAGCGAGGACGTCGGTCGCCCGAACCAGCTCGGCGCTCGCGCGGTTCATGTCGAGCGCCATCATGAGCTTCTGCGCCTGGTTCGGCTCCTTGGCGACCACACCGTGGTAGAGGTCCGGCGCGAGCGCGACGAAGCCCTCTTGCGCGAAACGCTGAGCGACATCCTTGATGTGGTCGTCCAGCCCCCACCACTCCTGGACGACGATCACGCCGGGGAACGGCCCGTCGCCGTCGGGCTTGGCCAGGAACGCGGGCACCGTCGAGCCGTTGCCGGGGAGCTCCGTCATCTGTGTCTGGATCGTGTTCGGCATCGTGTCCAGCATCCTCTCTGCCTGCGACAGGCCGGGTCGCTCAACCAGGGCGCGAGCCAAGGCTGCCGCAAGTAGCCGACGCGCGCAAGAGGACGTTCGGGTAGCCGCCGCGAGCGGAACAGTGCGGACATGGCGGAAGCGAGGGGCGATCGATGACGCGCGCCATGCCGCCCTTGGGAATGCGGCAACGAAACTCGGTGCGGGAGCACCATGTTCTGGCGGGCGGCTCATTCTAGGCTGACTTCGCGCTTGCCGGGACGGCGCGGCGGATCGCTGGCTCCAGCTCGACCCGGGGCGGGGCGGTCGCGCGTCTGGCGTCAGCCGGCGCGCGCCGTCCCGATTCGCCTGCTCGGCCGGCCCTTGCTGGAACCCGTTCGAGGCGCGCGGAGACGGCGCCGACGGCTGGCGATAAGGGATCCCGAGGACGGTGAGAGAGTGACAAGTCGCGTGTGGCATCTGTATAGAAACGGTAGGGCTACGAAGTTCTCGGCGGCCGCGGCGTCGCTGGTGCTGACGATGCTGTTGGCGGCGGCGTGCGGCGGGGGCAGCGGCGCGACGACGCAGCCGCAGGGCGCGGCGGGCACAAGCCCAACCGCCACGTCGGCCGCCGTCTCAAGCGGCGCGGCCACGCCCGCCTCTGCCGGTGGGGAGATCACCGTGGTCATGAAGGACAACCACTTCGAGCCGAAGCAGATCACGGTCGCGGTGGGGCAGGCGGTGGTCTTCGAGCTCAAGAACCAGGGCACCGCCATCCACAACATGGACCTCCCGGGCGAGGCCACGGGCGGTAAGGCGGCCGTCGGCTCCCCGCTGAGCCCCGGGAGCGACGAGAAGCTGACCGCTACCTTCCCGAAGGCCGGAACGTTCCAGTTCGTATGCGACTTCCACAAGCCGGAGATGGCCGGGACGATCAACGTTCGGTAGGTGCACCAACGGCGACCGACGTCACTGTGGGCGGTCCTGAGGGTAACGTACACCGAAGCACGATGAGCGAACGACGGCCTCGGTCCTTGCTCCCGCGGCGGCGTCGCGCGGCCGCGATCGCGCTGGTCCTTGCGGTGCTGGCGCTGGCGGGCGCGGCCTGCGGCGACCGCGCGTCCACGGGCGCCGGGCCGTCTCCGCAGGGGGCGATGAGTCCTGGCGGCTGGTCGGGAGCGCAGGTTACTCCCGCGATTCACAAGCCCGACGTCACGCTCGTGGACTCCTCGGGTGCTCCCTTCAGCCTGCGCCGGGCGACCGATGGCTACGTGACGCTGCTGTACGTCGGCTACACGCACTGCCCAGACGTGTGTCCGTTGCAGATGGCGACGGTCGCGAGCGCTCTCAAGAAGGTGCCGCCGGACGTCGCCGCCAAGATCAAGGTGGTTTTCCTCACGGCGGACCCGGCGCGCGACACGCCGGCGCACCTGCGCGAATGGCTAGATCGGTTCAATCCGAGCTTCATCGGCCTGACCGGCAGTCAGGCAGCCATCGGCGCGGCGCTCAAGGCGCTGTACATGGCTCCGGTGCAGAAGGAGGACCTGGGCGGCGGTAACTACGGTGTCAGCCACGCGGCCTACGTCCTCGCGTTCACGACCGACGATCTCGCCCATCTCATCTACCCGGAGGGGGTGACCGCGGATGATTGGGCGCGCGACCTGGAGAAGCTGGTGAGGCGAGGATGGACTGACCAATGAAGACCCGAAAGCCCGCCGGGACACCCGCGCTCGCCGGCTTGCTCTCGCTCGTCTTGCTGGTGGGCGCCGCCTGCGGTGGTGGCACGCCCGCCGGGAGCGCGCGCATCGGCGACGTGCAGGTGACGAACGCCACCGCTCGGGCGACCACGGACGACGTCAGCGCGCTCTACTTCACGGTCGACAACGGCGGGCAGGAGGCGGACGCGTTGGTATCCGCTTCCAGCGATAGCGCGACGATGGTCCATCTGATGAGCACCGCCATGGAAGGCATGTCGATGCAGATGCGTGAGGTGGCGCGCATCGAGGTGCCGGCCGGTGGCCGGGTGGAGCTGGCTCCGGGGGGCTACCACGTGATGCTGATGGGCGTCGCGCGTCCGTTGAAGGTTGGCGAGCGCATCGAATTGACTCTGAAGTTCGAACGGGCAGGAACGGTGCGCTTGCGGGTGCCGGTGGTCTCGTATTCAGGCGGGCAGTAGCAGGCCGCGTCGCGCCGTCGGGCAGTGGTACGGCTGCGCCACGGCAGGAGGCGGCGATCTGAACCTGGCGCCTGTCGTGAACTGGCGCCCCTTGCCTGATATCTTGTGCCGCGTAAGATCATCTCGACGATGGAACAACGACCGCGGTCCGAGGCGGCGCCCCCGTGCTGGTTGCAGCGCTTGCGCAGCGCTGACGGGATTTTCGTCACCGATCAGCGGCAGAGGATCATTAGCTGGTCCCCTTCTGCGGAGCGGGTCATGGGGTACGCGGAGCAGGATGTCCTGGGCAAGCCGTGCTATGAGGTGGTGGCCGGCGACGATCTCTGCGGTCATCCCGTGTGCCGTCGGGGCTGTCCGGTGACCGCGAACGCCCGGCGGGGCCGTGTGACGGCTCCCTACGATGTGGTGGCGCCGACACACAGTGGAAGGCGAGTGTGGCTGACCAGCACCGTGCTCCTCGTGACCCGCGGCGAAGAGCGTAGCGAGCCGCTGCTAATCCACCAGCTCCGAGAACACCCGGGCGTGCCGGCGATGCAGCCACAGCCCACGGAAGGCGGGGCCGAGCCGCGCCGTCGGACGTCGCAACAGCCGGTCCCGCCCGTGGGGCAGCCGGTCAGCCGGCGGGAGCTCGAGATCCTGCGCCTGCTGGTCGCGGGCCAGACGACGGCGGAGATCGCGGAGACGCTGACGATCAGCCGCTACACCGCGCGCAACCACATCATCAATCTGTTGCGCAAGCTCGGCGCGCGGAACCGCGTCGAGGCCATCCTGCTCGCCTCTCACCACGGACTGATCTGACCCCCTGCGCTCCGCAATAGCGCTCCGCTGAGTGGCTCGGCGGGCGCAGGGTGCGGGCTGCCGTGCGAAAGGCGCGGCCCGGTCAGCGAAACGCCGATCCAGCCGGACCGAAGAAGAGTTGGTGCGCTCGCACCATGTTCTGGCGGCGCGTACGCGTCAGCTTGAGCTCGGGTCCCGTGCCAGGCGTTGTCGGCTTCCCCTCTTGAACCGGGTGGAACGGCCGGCGGCCGTGTGGCGCGCGGAGCCGGGGGAAAGTCACATGAAGCGTGACCTGGCAATCGTAGGCGTCCTGTGGCTGGCTCTGACGGTCGTCGGGGAAGCCGTCGTGCTGAACGCCAGCTTGCTGCCGCCGCTCATCTCGAACAAGGGCGCGGACATCGGCCATGCCTTTCGGGTGCTGCTCGTATACGCCGTGCCCGTGTTCGCGTTCGTGGTGGCCGCCCTCATCTACATGGTGCCGCGCTATCGCGCCGGTGCCGCGGAGACACCTCCGGAAGACGGCCCTCCGCTGCGCGGCCGCGGCCGGGTTCCGCTGGCATGGTTTGGGGTCACGACGGCACTTGCCGTAGCGCTGATGATCTACCCGGGGCTCACGGAGCTCCCGAAAGTTCTGGGGGAGAATCGCAACCCCGAGCTGGTCGTGGACGTGCAGGGTGTCCAGTGGGCGTGGATCGTCTCCTATCCCCAATACAAGGTGAAGTCCATGAACGAGCTGGTCCTGCCGGTGGACCAGCTCGTGCGGTTCGAGCTCACGAGCTTGGACGTGCTCCATGGCTTCTGGATCCCGGCCTTCGGCATGACGATGGAGGCCGTGCCCGGCATGACGACGACCGTCCAGTACCGCCCAACGAAGACCGGCTCGTTTGCCGGCAACCCGCTGCTGCGGTTGCAGTGCTCGGAGCTCTGCGGGCTCAACCACTCGACCATGAGCATGCCGGTGCGCGTGGTCAGCGCGCAGGAGTTTCAGGACTGGGTGCGCCAGCAAGCGGGCACCACGGCCAGTCCCATCTCGACCCCGAGCGCGGGGGAGACGCGGCTCACGATTGCGGCGAAGGATACGCGCTTCTCCACCGACCGGCTGGAAGCCCGCGCCGGGGCGCCCGTCAGCGTGACCTTCAAGAATGAGGATGACAGCGTCTTCCACGACATCGCCTTCTACAGGACGGCCGATGCCAAGGACCTGATCGCCAAGACGGACCTGAAACCGGGACCCGTCACGGAGCAACTCGGCTTGCCGGTGCTGCCGCCGGGTACGTACTACTTCCGCTGCGACGTCCACCCGGCCGAGATGAAAGGGGAGCTGGTGATCAAGTGAGCGCGACATTCCGCCCGCGTGGACGCCACGTTCCCAGGAGTGACAGATGGTGACACGAGCGGTCGAACAGCAGAGCCACGGTGGTCCCTGGACAGCGTTCCTGCCGCTCGTCCGCGGCCTGGTGTGGGCCATGATCGGCTTCGCGGTGGGTGCGGCCCTGACCGCGGTCGTCAGGATTGCCGGCGGACGCAGCGCTTGGACGTTCGGTCTCAGCTTCAGCGTCGGCTACGTCTTTGCGCTCCTCGGTTGGCTGCTGGGCGTTGGGATGTGGGAGCGCTGGGGACGGGAGTGGTTCGGCCGACCGACGGTGGAGGAAGGTCCGACCGATTGGCGGCGCTACCTCGCCTTCACGACGGACCACAAGGTGATCGGCATCCAGTACCTGGCGACGTTTGTCGTGGTGTTCCTCTTGGCGGGGCTGCTCGCGATGCTGATCCGGATTCAGTACCTGACGCCCGGGGGCACGGTGCTCGACAACGCGACCTACAACCGGGTAATGAGCATGCACGGGATCCTCATGATCGCGGTTGCGGTTGCTATCTTCGTCGGGAGCTTCGGCAACTACCTGCTCCCGATCATGATCGGGGCCCGCGACGTGGCGTTCCCCCGGCTGAACGCCCTGAGCTACTGGCTGGTGCCGCCGGTGGCGATCCTCCTGTTCGTCTCACAGGCCTTCGGCGGCTGGGACTCGGGGTGGACCGCCTACGCGCCGCTGAGCGTGCGCAACGCCCCCGGCCAGATCCTGTTCTGCCTGGCGATCATCACCTTCGGCCTCTCCTCGATCGTGGGCGGCCTCAATTTCCTCGTCACGATCATCACCATGCGCGCACACGGCATGACGTGGGGGCGCCTGCCGATCTTCGTCTGGTCGATCTTCGCCACTTCGTGGATCGCGTTGCTGTTCACCCAGTTCTTCGCCGCGGCCATGCTGATGGTGCTGCTCGACCGGATAGCCGGCACCTCCTTCTTCGCGGCGAGCAACGGCGGGTCCGCGATCCTCTACCAACACGTCTTCTGGTTCTACTCACATCCTGCTGTCTACATCTTCATCATGCCCGCTCTGGGTGTCACGCTGGAGGTCCTCAGTCACTTCTCACGCAAGCCGCTCTTTGCCTACCGCTGGGCGGTCGGGGGTTTCCTGGGGATCCTGGCGATGAGCGCGTTGGTGTGGGTGCACCACATGTTCGTGACCGGCGTGCCCTACAAGCTGGAAGCGCCGTTCCTGATCACCACCGAGATCATCTCCATCCCCACCGGCCTCATCTTCCTGACCGCGTTGGGGACGATCTGGCAGGGGCGGCTCTGGCTGCGCGTGCCGATGCTCTTCGCCCTGGCCGAGGTGTTCAACTTCCTGATCGGCGGTATCACCGGCATCTTCCTCGCGGACGTGCCTACCGACGCCATGCTGCACAACTCGTACTGGGTCGTCGCCCATTTCCACTACACGATCATGGGCGGCGAGATCTTCGCGTTGATGGCCGCCATCTACTACTGGTTCCCGAAGATGACCGGACGGATGTACAGCGAGCGGGTGGGCCGGCTCCATTTCGCGCTGATGTTCATCGCGTTCAACGGCACGTTCCTCCCCATGTTCTGGGCCGGGGTGCACGGGATGAACCGGCGCATCGCCACCTACGTGCCGTCGTTGCAGGGAGTGAATGACTTGATCAGCGCCATGGGCTTCCTGCTGGGCATCAGCTTCCTATTCTTCGTGGCGAACATGGCGTACTCGCTCGTCCGGGGAAGAAAGGCCGTTGCCAACCCCTGGGGGGCTCGGACCCTCGAATGGCAGACCTCTTCGCCTCCGCCGGTGGAGAACTTCCTCGTGCCGCCGGTGGTGACCGGGCACCCGTATGACTATGGCGTGCCGGGCGCCGCTCCCTACGCCGCGTTCGCGCCGGCCGGTGGCAGTGGAGAGGCGTCGTCATGACAAGGCTGCCGGGCGGCTGAGAAGGAGGAGGAACCATGGAGCGGCGCAAACGAGAATCCGCGGAATCGTCGCGCGGCCGCTTGACGGTGCTCGCGGCGCTGGTGGTGCTGACCCTGGCCGAGTACGTCGTGGGGGTGAAGGTCGCGCCGAACCTGTCGCTCCTGCTGCTGTTCATGCTGGCGCAGGCGGCGCTGATCATCTGGTACTCCATGGAGCTGCCCAAGCTCTGGCGCCGGGACGAGGAGGAAGAGATCTAGGAGATGGCTGCTGTGACGGTTCACGCCGAACCTCGCCGGGAGACAGTCAACCGGCTCGGCCTGTGGCTGTTCTTCTGTTCGGAGTTCTTCCTCTTTGCCGCCTTGTTCGCCGCCCGTTTCTATCTCGCGGGGCCCTACCATGCCAAGGTGAACCAGCCTCTGGGGCTGGCGATCACGCTCGTCCTGCTGGTGAGCGGCTTCACCGCCTACCGCGCCGAAGCCGGGATCCGGCGTGGAGACCGCTCCGCCTTCCTGCGCAACCTGTTGGTGACGATCCTGCTCGGCCTCGTGTTCCTCGCGGGAGTGGGGGTGGAGTGGGCTACGGCCGAATTCGCACCGTCGAGCATATTCGGTACGGCCTTCTTCACGATGACGGGCGTGCACGCGTCGCACGTGCTGAGCGGCGTCGTCGCGTTCGCCCTGGCGTACCGGCTCGGTCTCCGCGGCCACTTCTCCGCCGAGCGCCACTGGGGCGTGGAGGCCCTCGTCAAGTACTGGTACCTCATCGACGTCGTGTGGGTCTTCTTCTTCCCGGTGCTCTACCTGGTGCGGGCGTGAGCGGTGAGTGCCGCCAGGAAAGCGGCCTGCCCGCGGCAGGGGCCGAGAGCGCGCCTTGCGGAGCGCACCATGCGGTGGGCGCTCTGCCTTGCTGGGGGCATCGTCGTGGCCGGAGGGCTGAGCCTGGCCTCCTGGTTTCTGCTGTCCGATGGCCCGACGCGCGCCCCAGGGACGATCGAGCTGGTCATCCCGGCGGGCACGGCGGCCCGGATCGAGGCGGGCGGCGCCCCGCCTTCCATCCCGTCCGAGCTGACGTTCGTGGTGGGCGACACGCTGGTACTGCGCAACGAGGACAGTGTGCAGCAAGAGATGGGTCCGTTTGCCGTCCCGGCCGGCGGCACGTTGCGGATCCCGCTGCGGCAGGCCAGTACCCAGACGTTCTTGTGTACGTTCCACCCGCAGGGCCGTGTCGGGCTGGTGGTGAGAGGCCGCACCAGCCCGCTGTGGATCCTGTGGCCCACGCTGCTTCTCGGTCTCCCGTTGGGCGCGGCGGCCGGTGCGGTCGTAACGTTCTTGGGGCGCCTGGAGGACAGCGACGAGCAGGCGGCCGTGAGCGAGCGCTCCCCGCGTTGATGTGCGGCGAGGCGGCGGTCCGCGATGGGGAGGAGCGGCGGACATGACCGCGACCTCGCCCGGCGGCAGCGAGACGCCGAGGGGCCGGTGGTCGGTTCTCGGCCGGCTGCGCGTCTTGGCGGCTGGCGTTTGGCTGGCGGGAGGCACCGCCGGGTTCGCCTGGGCGTTGCCCCAGCCGCTGAGGCAGCTTCGCGACAGCCACGGCGCGTCTGCGGGAGGTAGGGTCGTCGACCGCGCCATCCTCGCCTTCTGCCTCGCGCTCTTCCTGCCCGTCGGGGCGCTGACCGTCGGCCACGCCTTCCGGAGCTGGCGTCTGCTTTCGGCGGACCGCCGCCCGGGCGACAAGCTCGAGCCTCTCTGGGCAGTCCTGCCGGTGGCCTTGCTAGCCGTGGTCTACGGTCTCGCGCTCACCACGTTTCTCGGAGCGAGGTGATTCGCGGTGACCGTTCCTGTTGGCGAACGTCGGGTCAATGGGCTGCAGCTCTTGTCCGTGGCTGCCGTCGTGGTCACCTTCGCGCTCATCGTTCTCGGTGGGATCGTGCGTGTCACAAACTCGGGCCTTGGCTGCCCGGACTGGCCGACCTGCCACGGCAGGTTGGTCCCGCCGCTGGAATTCCACGTGCTGGTCGAGTACTCCCACCGGCTGCTGGCCAGCGTCGTCTCGGCCCTCATCCTGCTGCTGGCCGCGGTGGCCTGGCTGCGCCATCGCCGCGATGGGGCGCTCCTCGCTGCCGCGACGGCCGCCGTCGTGCTCCTGCTCGTCCAGGTCGTGCTCGGCGGGATCACGGTTCTCGGAGAGCTGCCGGCAGCCGTGGTCGCCACGCACCTGGTCACCTCGCTGGCCCTGCTTGCGACGCTGACCACTGCCGCCATGCTCGCCTTCACTGAGCGCGGCGGTGGTGGGGACGATGAGCGCTCGGCTCACGCGGATGCACGCGGCCTCGGCAGCCTGCGCGGTCCGCTCACCGCGACGGCGGCGGTCGCGCTACTGACGATGTGGCTGGGCGCGTACATGACCATCAGCGGCGCCGGGCTGGCCTGTGAGGGCTGGCCGTTGTGCAACGGGGGCGCGCTTCCCGACGCGAGCTACCTGGTTCGCTTGCAATGGGTGCACCGTGTTGCCGCGGCCGGTCTCGGCTTGTTGGTCCTCAACCTGATCTTCCTTGCCGGAAGACGGCTCGGCGCTCATCACCCCGCTTCGCGCCTGGCGGTCCTTGCGGGCGTCCTCTATCTGGCCCAAGCGCTCCTGGGCGCGCTCAACATCTGGACCGCGCTGACACCCGCGGCCGCGGCGGCCCACCTGACGGTGGCCTCGCTCTTCTGGCTGACCATCGTCGCGCTGACCGTGGTCGCGTACCTCGCCCGGCGACCGGGCCGCGTCGGCCTCGTTGCCCGCCCTGAGGTCGTCGGATGACCGCCGCGGCGCTCGCTCGGGGCACGGTCGGCGTCTTCCAGCTCGTCAGCGCGTACGTGTCGTTGATGAAGCCCCGCATCATCGTCCTGCTGCTGATCACCACCGTACCGGCGATGGTGCTCGCCGCCGGTGGCTGGCCGAACGCGGAGCTCGTCGCCGTCACGCTGCTGGCGGGCACCCTGTCGTCCGGCGGAGCGAACGCCATCAACTGCTACATCGACCGCGATATCGACGGAGCTATGGTGCGCACCTGCCACCGGCCGATACCCTCTGGCCTGGTGTCGCCCGGCAGCGCGCTGCTCTTCGGCGTCGCCCTGGGCGGCGCGGCCTTTCTGCTCTTCTGGTTTTTCGCCACGCCCCAAGCCGCGTTCCTGTCGACCTTCGCCCTGCTTTTCTACGTCTTCGTTTACACCAAATGGCTCAAGCGCAGCTCGTCGCAGAACATCGTCATCGGCGGCGCCGCCGGCGCCTTTCCGCCGGTGGTGGGCTGGGCCGCCGTCACCGGCACCGTGCCGCCGGCGGCCTGGATCCTGTTCGCGATCATCTTCTTTTGGACGCCGCCGCACTTCTGGGCCCTGGCGCTGAACCTGCGACGGGACTACGCCGCGGTCAACGTCCCGATGCTGCCCGTCGCCCGCGGTGTGGAAGAGACTCGGCGTGAGATCTTGCTGTACTCCGTGATCCTGGTCGGCGTTTCCCTGCTGCTCGTCCCCGCGGCCCAGCTTGGCTGGGTCTATCTCACCCCGGCGCTGCTGCTCGATGGGCTGTTCATCGCGCACACGCTGCGTCTGTGGAGCGGCGAGGTGGAACGGGCCGCCTGGGCGCTCTTCAAGTACTCCCTGCTCTATCTCTCCGCCCTGTTCATGTTCATGGCGCTCGACACGACGCTGCCGCGGTAGCGCGGGGCGGCGCCGCGCCCGAGCGGGGTGCTGGACAAGCGACGGCGCGGCTGTCACGCTTGGCCTCGCCGGCGTGCCAACGCCTGGAGGGCCAGCGAGCACGCCGAGCGCTGGTGCGCAAGGGGGGCCGCAATGCGACACCACACCGTCATCGGAGGCGGGGGAGCGCGGCTTCACGTCGTCGAAACCGGCGACCCCTCGGGATCGCCGCTCCTGTTGGTCCACGGCTGGTCGCAGAGCCACGCCTCCTGGGCCCGCCAGCTCAACTCGTCGCTGGGGCAGCGGTTCAGGCTGGTTGCGCTGGACCTTCGCGGCCACGGCGATTCGGAGAAGCCGCCGGACGCCTACGGCGACTCCCGGCTCTGGGCCGACGACATCCAGGCCGTGATCGACGCGCTCGCTCTCGAGAAGCCGGTGCTCAGCGGCTGGTCCTATGGCGGCTACATCATCAACGACTACGTTCGTCACCATGGGCAGGAGCGAATCGGCGGGCTGAATTACGTCGGTGCCGCCACCGACCTGGGAATCGCGACCTCGTACAAGTTCCTCGGTACCGCGTGGAACGGCCTGCTCCCCGGCGCCGACGGGTCCACTGCCGGCACGGTGTTCAGCGAGAGTGCCGAGGAGGCAGCGGCCGCCATGCGCGCGTTTGTCCAGCGCTGCTTTGCCCGACCGCTCCCCTTCACCGAGGAGCTGACCATGCTCGGCTTCAACCTGATGTGCCCGCCCCGTGTCCGCCTCGCCCTCTTCACGCGGCGGCTGCAGAACGACGACATCCTTGGCCAGATCCGCGTTCCCGTGCTGGTCACCCACGGCGCCGCGGACCAGGTCGTCGACGTCGAGACCGGCCGTCACAGCGCTTCCCAGATTCGCGGCTCGAAACTGTCCGTCTACGAGGGTGTCGGGCATGCGCCCTTCTGGGAAGAAGCCGACCGCTTCAACGCCGAGCTGGCGGAGCTCGCCTCTTCCTTGTGATCTGACCACTGTGCTCGACACGGGACTGGGCCGAACGAGCGCGCGAGGCGTGCTGGTGTGCCGAGCCGCCGCTCCGGTGTCCGCTCGAGGCGGACCGGCCGAGCGCTTCTCGTTTACCAGCTCCCGCCACCGCCACCACCACCACCGCCGCCGCTCGACCCGCCGCCGAAGCCGGAGGCGCCCGAGCCCCCCGGCGTGCTCGCGATGGCGCTCGAGACGCTGCTGGAGAAGTCCCGCATGCCGGCGCTGAAGGCAAGGGCGTTGAACGGCCCGGTACCGGAGTACCAGGGGACGGCAGCCTGTGGCTCCGCGCCCATCGCCGCGAACGCCTTCGCCCACTTCTCTACGCAGCCGAAGACGATGGCGTACGGCAGGTAGGTGGCGAAGATATTGGCCTTCTCGGCGAACTCCTGCCGTTGTTTCTCGGCCGTGGCGATGTACAGCCGGAAGCCGAGGACGCGTCGCAGCGCCTCGCTTCCCGCGGCAGTGCGGCGCGGCATGGCGCCCGCGAAGGCGGCGACCAGCAGGCCGGCGAGCATGATCGGCAGGCCGAGCAGCGCCCTGCCGAACGCCAGACCGGCCAGGTAGCCCACGCCCACGCCTGCTCCCGCGAGCAGCAGGCCGCCGACGCGCCACGCCCAGCGGGCGCGCTCCGGGTTGAAGCGGAACCAGTGGTGCGAGAGCGCGTCGTCGTAGAGCCCCCGCTTCACCTGGGCGAGGTCCTTGTAGAACTTGTTCTTGAGCGACGAGATGCGCACCGTGTCCGCGCCCTCGAACAGCGAGTCCAGCAGGGTGGTCTCGAACGGGCGGAGCGCATCGTCCGCCGCCTTGAGCTTCTTCAGCTCCCAGTCGCTCTTGCCGAACCAGCCCTTCTTCGGGATCTCGGTGATCCCCAGGTAGCCGCGCACGGCCAGGTCGATGATGCTGGCGGTGACGTCCAGCGTGTCCGCGCGCTCGTCCAGGAGCACACCCATCTCGGCCGGGCGCCAGCCCTCGGGGGGCGTGTACTCGACGACGACGCGCTTGTCGGCGAAGAGCGGGGCCGTCTGCTCGCCGGGGTCGTTCGTGAGGTAGTACATCGTACGGTAGCGGCGGTCACGCCCGTACCGCCACCAGGCGGCGACGATGCCGGCCAGCAACGCCACGCCGATGACCGCCGCGCCGCCAAGCTCGATCGGGTCGAGCGTGAAGAAGTCGGCGGGAGTCTGGCGATGCTCGATCACCGACGGCTGGACCTGGACGATGCCCTTGGGCCAGCCTGCCACGATCGTCATCTGCTCGTCGGGCCGCAGCACGCGCGTCGCGGCGAACGTGGCGCCGTCGGCCGCGGACTGCGCGGCGCACCCCTCGCGCGAGCCGAACCGCCCCTGGAAGCACGCCAATTGCAGGGAGCCCGCGGCGCCGGAGGGCAGGTGGAGCTGCACCGTGAGTTGGTCGATCGGCACCGGCCAGGTCCCGATCACGTTCCAGTACAGCTCGTCGTGATCGGTGAACGGGTTGAGCCCGCCGCGGACCGTGTACTCGATACGGTACGTGTGACTGCCACTGATCGTCCGGTTCGGGTCGCCGATCTTGAGCTGCGTGAGGTCCAACGGATGGAGCACGTCGTACTTGGCCGGCCGACCATCCTGCTGTACTGAGAGCACCTTGACCGGGTACAGGCGGTCGCTGCCGCTGGGACAGACCACGTTCCCGCGCTGGCCGCCCTCGCAGCGGAAGCGCGTCTGCAGGTCGCGGAAGATGCCGTGCTTCTGGAGGGAAGCGAAGTCGACGTTGAACTGCTCGACGAAGGTCAGCAGGCCATCGCGACCGACGGTGATGTCGATCCGGGCGCTGGTGATGCGCCAGCCTTCATCGGCGCGCGCCGCCGCGGGTACGAGGAAGGCGGACAGGCAGGCGATGGCGAACAGCGTCGCAAGCTTTCTCATGGCGTCATTCTATTGACGACCACGGACTAGTGCGACATGGGTCCCGCCCTGATGCGAGAGCGGCCGTGCCCGCGGTACGCTGGTGGCGTTTCGGGTGGACGCGGTGGAGCCGCGGCCCGCGAAGGAGCAAGCCAGGGTGGAGATGCCTCCCGCCACGAGTGGCATGGGGTCGGCGCTCGGCCGGGTAGCCGTGCGAGCGCTGGTCGCGTCGATGTTCGCCCTGGGGGGAGGGCTGCTCGGCGCGTCCTTCGGCTTCATGCCGCTCGGCTTCATGCTGCAGGGCGCGTTCGGTACTCGCGGCGTGGCGGCAGGCGTCATCGCCGGCTTCGCGATCGGATGTGCCGCGGGCCTGCTGGCCGCCCTACGCTCGCGACGACTCGGCAGGACGCCCTGGGGCGCGTCCTGACCCTCCGGTGCCGCGTCGCGCTCCGCGCAGACATGGAGATGGTCGGAGCGCGGGGGCGGCTGACGTTATGGACAGCTCCCTCGGCGGGCGGGGCGGCTACGCGTCGGCGCGCCGGCTGCCCAGCTCGCGGTCGAGCATCAGCAGGGCTTCGGTCTTGCCGCCCACCATACGCAGGGTGGCGACGATCTGCTGGGCGGTTCGCTCTTCCTCGACCTGCTCGGTGACGAACCACTGAAGCAGCGCCTGGCTGGCATAATCGCTCTGCTGGGCGGCGAGCGCGTAGAGCTCCTCGATGGAGCGGGTCACCTCCTGCTCGTGCGCGAGCACCTGCTCGAAGAGCGCGAGCGGCGTCCCGAAGTCCTCCGGCGGCTGCTGGATCGCCCGCAGCAGCGGGCGACCGCCGCGGTCCTGGATGTGGTCGTAGACCTTCATCGCGTGGCCGAGCTCTTCGCGGGCCTGGACGCGCATCCAGTGCGAGAAGCCGCGCAGGTTCTGCGTCTCGCAGAACGCGGCCATCGCCAGGTAGAGGTAGCCCGAGTACAGCTCGCGCTGCACCTGGTCGTTGAGGGCATCCTGCATACGAGCGCCGAGCGCTGCCATGGCCGGACCTCCTGCTCCGAGGTGCCGTCCCCGGGCGCGGCTGGTCGCGGCGGGACGTGCTCAACGGATTATCGGCGGCGCGGGCTCGGCCGGCAAACGGAGGACAGAGCGCTCGTCCGCGGTGCTACGGGAGGGCCAGCGAGACGTACTTGACGTCGAGATACTCGTCGATGCCCCAGTGGCCGCCCTCGCGGCCGAGGCCGGAGCGTTTCACCCCGCCGAACGGCGCCTGCGCGGTGGACGGCACACCGTCGTTCACGCCCACGATGCCGTACTCGAGCGCCTCGGCGACGCGGAAGGCGCGGCCGAGGTCGCGCGTCCACAGATACGCCGCCAGCCCGTAGGGCGTGTCGTTGGCCATGGCGACGGCGTCCTCCTCACGGCGGAAGGCGAGCAGCGGCGCGACCGGGCCGAAGGTCTCCTCCTCGAGGATGCGCATCCCCGGCCGGACGTCGAGCAGCACCGTGGGCTCGAAGTACCGCCCGTCGCGCGGCCTGCCGCCGAGCGTCGCCGTGGCGCCGCGGGCGAGCGCATCGGCCACGTGCGCCTCGACCTTGCGTAGCCCTTGCTCGTCCACGAGCGGGCCGATCTGGGTCGCCTCGTCGAGCGGGTTGCCCACGCGCAGCTCGCCAGCCGCACGGGCGAACCGGCCCGCGAACTCGTCGAGCACCGACTGCTGGACATAGATGCGGTTGGTGCAGACGCACGTCTGGCCGGCGTTGCGGAACTTGCAGGCGATGCTCTCGCGCACCGCGCGCTCGAGGTCCGCGTCGTCGAAGACGAGGAACGGCGCGTGCCCGCCGAGCTCGAGGGAGACCCGCTTCAGCGTGCCCGAGGCCTGGCCGTAGAGCAGCCGCCCGACCTCCGTGCTGCCGGTGAACGTCAGCTTGCGGATGCGCGGATCGTCGATCAGCACGCGGGCGAGCGGCGCCGGGTCGAGCGCGGGCAGCACCTGGAAGACGCCCGCCGGGCCGCCGGCCTGCTCCCACAGCTTCGCCAGGTAGAGCGCGGTGAGGGGGGATTGCTCGGCCGGCTTGAGAATGAACGTGCAGCCGGCAGCCAGCGCCGGCGCCGCCTTGCGCGTCACCATCGCGGCAGGGAAGTTCCAGGGCGTGATGCCGAACGCCGGTCCCACCGGCTGGCGGATCGCCAGCAGGCGCTTGTGGGCGAACTGGCTGGGGATGGTCTCGCCGTAGACGCGCTTCGCCTCTTCGGCGTACCACTCGACGAAGCCGGCGGCGTAGCGCACCTCGCCCCGCGATTCAGCAACCGGCTTGCCCATCTCCAGCGCCATGAGCCGGGCGATGGGCGCCTCGTCGCGCAGCATCAGCTCGAACCAGCGACGGAGCACGGCGGCACGCTCGTACGCGGTGGCGCGCCGCCAGCCGTCGAACGCGGCGACCGCGGCGTCCGCGGCGGCGCGGGCCTCGTCCGGTCCGCAGCTCGCGACCTCGGCGATGGTGCTGCCGTCGATCGGCGTGCGGACGGTGAAGGCGCGCGGGGCGGTCCGCCACTCGCCACCGATGAACGCGCGGGTGAGGATGGGGACGTCGAGCGCGGCAGTGTTCATCGGCGCCTATTCTAATGCGGAATGGCGGTGGCGGGCACGCGGTTGAGGCTCAGCGCCCGCCCGCATGCCGCGCGCCGGCGGGCGCCGACAGTCGTACGAGCGAGGGCCGGGGTCGGTGCTCATACGCGCCCGTGCGGTACCATGCGGGGAGGCTACGGCATTCCGTCCGAGGGGGTCGCGCGCTGATCCGGCAACAGCCAGCCCCAGACCACGACACGCGGCGTCCGCGTCGCGTGGCGCTCTTCGTCACCTGCCTGGTGGACCAGTTCTTCCCGGGCGCGGGCCGGGCGGCGGTGGAGGTGCTGGAGCACCTGGGGCTTGCGGTGACGTTCCCGGCGGCGCAGACATGCTGCGGCCAGCCCGCCTTCAACGACGGCTTCCGGGACGAGGCACGGCGCGTTGCGCGCCACTTCGTGGACACGTTCGCCGGCCACGAGTGGGTGGTGGCGCCGTCGGCGTCGTGCGTGGCGATGGTGCGCGAGCTCTACGGCGCGTTGCTGGCCGCGGACCCCGTCTACGGTCCCGCCGCCCGTGCGCTGGGTCAGCGGACCTACGAGCTGAGCGAGTTCCTGGTGAACGTCCTCGGAGTGACGGACATCGGCGCGCGCTACCGGGCGCGGGTCACCTTTCACCCGTCCTGCCACCTGCTGCGAGGGCTGCACGCGGCGGGATGCGCGCGCGCGCTGCTCCAGGCGGTGGACGGCCTGGAGCTCGTGCCATTGCCGGACGAGGAGCAGTGCTGCGGCTTCGGCGGCGTATTCTCGGTGAAGTTCCCACACCTTTCGACCGCGATGATGCGCGACAAGCTCGCCGCGGTGCAACGGACCGGCGCCGACCTGCTCGTCTCGACCGATGTGAGCTGCCTGATGCACCTGGCCGGCGGGCTCGCCCGCGACGGGTCGCCGGTCCGCACCGTGCACGCCGCCGAGCTGCTGGCACGGGGGCTGCGGCGATGAAGGCGAGCGGCTTCACCGGGCCGCGTGAGTTCCCGCGCGCGTCCGAGCGGGCGCTGCACGACGTGGGCCTGCAGACCGCGCTCCAGCGGGCGACGACGCGTTTCCGCGACGGCCGTACGGCGGCGATCGCCGAGGTGCCGCACTGGGAGGAGCTACGCCAGCAGGCCAAGGCCGTCAAGGAAGACGTGCTCGCTCATCTCGACGACTACCTGGAGCAGCTCGAGCGCAGCGTCACGGCGGCCGGCGGCCGTGTGCACTGGGCGGCCGATGGCGAGTCGGCGCGGCGCATCATTCTCGGCATCGCGCGTGAGCACGGCGTGAAGCTGGTCGTCAAGAGCAAGTCGATGACGAGCGAGGAGATCGACCTGGACGAGGCGCTCGAGCGCGCGGGGATCGAGCCGGTGGAGACGGACCTGGGCGAGTTCATCGTCCAGATCTCCGGCGAGCGGCCGTCGCACATCCTGGCGCCCGCCATCCACAAGACCAAGGAGGACGTGGCCGCGCTGTTCGAACGCCGCCTGGGCGCGCCCTACACCGAGCTGGTGGAGGAGCTGACACGGACGGCCCGCGGACACCTGCGCGAGAAGTTCCTGGCGGCCGACATGGGCATCTCCGGCGCGAACTTCGCCGTCGCGGAGACGGGCACCATCGTCGTGGTCGAGAACGAGGGCAACGCCCGCATGTCGACGACGCTGCCGCCGGTGCACGTGGCGCTGATGGGCATCGAGAAGGTGCTGCCGCGGCTGGATGACCTGGCCACGTTCCTCGCACTGCTGCCGCGCAGCGCGAGCGGGCAGCGGATGAGCAGCTACGTTTCACTGATCACCGGGCCGCGTCGCGCCGCCGATGTGGACGGCCCGCGGGAGCTCCACCTGGTGATCATGGACAATGCGCGCTCGCGGATGCTCGGCGACCCGGAGCTGCGCGAGTCGCTGCAATGCATCCGCTGCGGTGCGTGCCTGAACGTGTGCCCGGTGTACCAGCGCGCCGGCGGTCATGCCTATGGCTGGGTGTACTCGGGGCCGATCGGCGCGGTGATCACGCCGCAGCTCCGGGGTGTGGAGGAAGCGGGCGAGCTGCCGTTCGCGTCGAGCCTGTGCGGGGCGTGCCTGGAGGCGTGCCCGGTGGCCATCGACCTGCCGCGCATGCTACTGGCCCTGCGGCAGCGGGTGGTCCAGCAGGAGCGGGCGGCGGGCGCGCCGCGCTGGTGGGAACGCTGGGCGTTGGCCGGCTGGGCGCGCGCGATGAGCAGCGCCCGCCTTTACGCGGTCGGAGCTCGGGCGGCGCGGCTGGCGTCCTTCCGCGGCAGGACGGGCGGCCGGATCCACCGGCTGCCTGGGCCGTTTCGCGGCTGGACGGAGTCGCGCGACTTCCCACCGCTGGCGGGCGAGTCGTTCCGCGAGTGGTGGCGCGCGCACCGCGGCGGCGATACGGAGCACGAAGCATGACCTGGCAACGGAACGACCGTGAGCTGGTTCTCGGTCGAGTGCGGGCCGCGGTCCGCCGCGGCACCAGTCCGAGCCGCGCCCGCCCCCCGGCGGATGCGGGAGGTCTCTTCGAGGTGGCGGTCCCACCGGGGACGCCGCTCGACCGTTTCCTCGCGCGCTTTGAGGAGCTGGGAGGCAACGCCCGCGTTGTTGCGTCCTCGGAGGAGGTCGCGCCAGCGGTGGTCGGGATCGCGCGCGAGCTGGGAGCGGAGCGCGCGGCCCTCTGGGAGACGCCGGCAATGCGCGCCCTGGGCGTGCGGGCGGCGCTGAACGCGGCCGGCGTCGTGGCATGGTCGCCGACCGACGGCGGCGACGCCCGGCAGGCGATGGCGGAGGCGGCGGTGGGTGTCACCGGCGTCGACGCCGTGCTGGCCGACACCGCCACCCTCATCCTGGGGACGGACGGGACGCGGCCGCGCGGCGTCTCGCTCCTGCCACCGGTGCACGTCGCTGTCATCCCTGAAGAGCGCATCCTGGCGACACTGGCGGAGTGGCTCGCCGAGGCGAGGGCGGCCGGCGCCATGCCCAGCGCGTACACGTTCGTCAGCGGCCCGAGCCGGACGGCGGATATCGAGCTCACGCTCACGGTCGGCGTGCACGGACCAGGCGCGGTGTACGCGGTGGTCGTACGGGGCGGCGGCTCGGCCGCTCAGTAGCTCGCGCGCCGCCCGTGAGCACGTGCCCAGTTGAGGACCTCGGCGACGCCGATTACTCCGCGTGCGAAGCGTTGCGTGAGTTGCGGTCGCATCGCGTTGCCCCTCCGTAAATGACACACCGCTAGTCCTACATAAACAAGGCTGGCCGGAATGACGATACTGGAATTGGCGCGATGGGAGACGCCCCCTCGCCTGCCTGTTACAGGCCGGCGGGCGCCGCCCGCCACAGGCGAACGGGAGCGCCGCCAACGATGGACGAGCGGTTCGAGGAGCTGACGGAGCGCGCGCGGCGCGTGCTCCGGCGCGCGCAGGGCGAGGCGCAGTCCGCCCGTGGCGGGCGTCACGCGGAGGTACGGCCCGAGCACCTGCTCCTCGCGATGCTGCAGGAGCGTGGCAGCATGGCGGCCCGGGTGCTGGAGCGGGCGGGCGTGAACTTCGACCGGGCGCGCGACGCGGTGCAGGCCGCCGTCCCACCG
>JAJYLG010000149.1 GCA_021787985.1 Chloroflexota bacterium | reverse complement strand
TCCCTGCGTCGCCCAACAAGTGTCGGGGCTCGTGCTCCACGCCTGGCCCGATTGCCCCTCTACATCGTCGCCGTTCGACAGCCCATAGTTCTGATACGCGAAACCGTAGGTATATCCGCCGTAGCCATCACTCGCGCAGGAAGCGTCGTTGGTCCAAGATGAATCCGCATACACCGTTTGGCTCGACGCCCAATGCGCAGTCACGGCGAGCACGACCGAGCACACCGCTATCGCCAGAAACCGCCGATCACGCATGACAGACTGGCTTCTGGGTGATGGTCAGCACAGAAGGCGGCACGTCGCCAGGCGCGTACACCTCCACCGCGCCCCAGGTGATAGCGTCGGAGGACGTCAACGCGCCATTGACGTGCGCTTCGGCGCGGCCCGCGAGGATCCTGCCCGTCGCCGGGTCGATCGCCATCCACTGGTCGACGATGGTGGAGCCCCGAACCACACGCTTGTGGAAGAGGGCGGGCGTGCGGGGGTGCGCGTAACGCTCCCGGGGTGCGACGCCGGGCAGTGGGGTCGAGGTCGGCGCGGCCAGGATCGGGAAGGGGCCGCTGGCCTGCCAGCCGTCCGCCTCGAAGAGACTCGGGCTCGTGAACTCGACCACAGGGCCGAGGTGCGTTAGCGCGTTCCCGGACGGTCGAACCCCGGTCGAGCAATGTCTGACGTCCCCATCGTGGGCCAGGAGTGACTTGGCCTGAGCGGCGGGGAGGGTCACCGGGAACGGGGGCCGGTCGAGGTACTCGACGTCGTCGCTGCGCGTCGTCCGCCGTACTTCAATCAACTGCCCGTCCGGCCCGCGATACTGCAGCACCATCTCCTCGGGATGGCCGTCGGCGCCGATCTCCGCCCACTGGTCGGTGGTGATGGGCTGGCCGTTGCGCGGATTGATCCCCGTCGCGCTGTAGGTCTGCTCGACGTAGCGCTGGTGGACGATCGTGCCGTTCAGCCACGTGGGCCAGATGAGGCTCGGCCCAGGGCTGCCGCCGTGCGGATCGGGGGGCGGCGTCCAGGTGGGGGCGGCAGTCGCGGTGTCGGCCGTCTGAGCCGTAGCGCCGCGGGAGCGCTGCCCCGCGCAGGCAACGAGGGACGCTGACAGCACGGCGCAGAGCGCGAGCAGCACGAGGCTGGCCAATGGAGGCCCTTGTACCGTGCGGCTTCGCGTCGGCGCGCCCGTGGCGAACGACATCCGGTCGAGCTCCGGGACCTCGGTGGATGCCTCCAGCATCTGGAGGGTATCGTCATCGATGGCCGTACGGTCCCTCCCATTCCACGCGCCGGCGCGGCCCGAGGGCGGCATCGCTGACCGGCGGTCACCCCGCGCCGAAACCTAGCATTCCTCGCAAGAGCCCGTCAATTGGGCCGTTTGGCCGGTTTGCCGACGGCCGTGGAGGCCGCGCGGGCGTGCGCGGTGGCGCGCGTCCTCATTCCGGCCAAGCGAGCGGTTGCGAGCGCGACACCTACCACGGGTATGCTTGGCCCACGTCGCAATGCTGACCACTTCGTCGTGGCGCATGGGGCAGGAGTATGTGGGGACAGCAGGTGATTCGATGACCTGGTTGCGCAGGCTCCACTGGTGGCGCTTGCCGAGCGCGGCCGTGATCGCCGCCGTCATACTGCTGGCGGCCTGCTCCAGCGGCAGGTCGGTCGCGCAGCCTGCTGGCGGGACGGCCGCCCCGAGCCCCGTCACCACCGCCACGGCCGCTGCCACCGCGAGCCCGAGCGCCACGGCGATGGACGCGCGCTGGCGCCAGCATCAGGACTGCACGGTGCCTCAAGGGCTGCTGCCCGCCGGCGCTCGCGTGACCTCGTGCGTCGCGCTGCAGGGCGGCGGTGGGCTGGCCTTCGGCACCGCGCCGCTGCCGGGTGAGGAGCTGGGGAGCGTCGGCCTGGTGGTCGGTTCCCGCCTGGTGACGCTGTGCGAAGCGCCGCCCGAATACGATAGGAGCCACCTGCCGCCGGGGGCGCCGATGTCGCTGCGGATGTCGACCGGGCCTTCCTCGTGCGGCTGGCAGCACGATACTGCATACCTGGACTACCTCCGCCGGTCGAACGTTGCGCTGCGGTATCCCGCGCCGGGCGACGTCTGGGTCGCGGCCGCCGACCAGGATTCGGTGGTCTTCTCCATTGCCAACGGGCAGCTTATCGACCTGTTGGCGACAGCGCCTCCGTTCCTGCCGGGCTGGGGCTTCTCGGACATGGCGTACGAGGTAGACGCCGGGGGCGCCGCGCTGCATCGCTACATTCCGGCCGGCCAGGCTTGCGCCGACGCCCGCGCCGAGGAGCTCCTGACGACCGGGACGGCCTGCAACGGCGAGGGTGACGCCGCCAGGGCTTTCCTGGGCATCGCGAAACGGCTGCTCAACAGGAGGCACTCACCGTGATCGGCCGGCGCGCCCGGGGCCGCTGGCGCTGAAGTCCTGACACCGATCCCGGGCGTGGTCCGTCTGGCCGCGGAGCTTCACCCGCCGCTCGCCTGCTGCACGCAGGCCAAGCAACGGCAGGCCGCACCGCTATGGCGCCGTCGGCGACGTACGCGCCGACGGCGCATTCCCCGGTGACGGCGCCCGGGACCCGCCGGATCATGACCGCGGTCTGACCCCACCCCCTCGCCGTGCCGCGCGCCGCCCGCTACGATTGCCGCGACGAGGAGGTCGCGCCATGGGCCAGAACCGCGCCATCCAGGTCCGCTTGATCGACCACACGCACGACCCGATGCGCTCGCTCTATCTGGCCTACCGCACCTGCTACTCCGCCCTGACGCCCGTGCAGATCCTGGAGCGCATCGAGGACGGGCGCGTCTCCCGCCAGGAGATGGAGCGGTTCGTGGCCGAACGGCTCGAGACCGGCCACGCCTCGCCGCTGGAACAGGTCTGGTTCGAGTTCGGCATCTCGGGCGTCTCGCGCGCCTTCAGCCACCAGTTCGTGCGGCATCGTATCGGCATCTCCTTCGAGCAGCAGAGCCAGCGCTACGTGGTGTACAAGGGCGGCGCCTTCCCCCACACCATGCCGGACACGATCGGGCGCGCGGGGATGGCGAGCCGCGTCGAGGAGCTCTTCCGCCGGGTGAGCGAGCTGTACGAGGCGCTGGTGCAGGCGGGCGTGCCGGCCGAGGACGCGCGCTTCATCCTGCCGAACGCCACGCAGACGAACTTCAAGGTCACGGTCAACTTCGCCGAGCTGCTGCACATCTGCGATCTGCGGCTCTGCACGCGGGCGCAGTGGGAGTTCCGCAAGGTGGCCGCCCTGATGCGCGCCGAGGTGATGCGCGTTGTTCCCGAGCTGGCGCGCCACCTGCAGCCGAAGTGCGGCGAGCAACGGATGGGCTACTGCGACGAGTCGCAGAAGGACTGGGCCGCCTGCCCTCTCGGCCGCAAGCGGCCACACAAGGGCCAGGTGCTGGCGGCGTTCCGCACCAGCACGCGCGAGCCGTCCGCGCCGCTGGACGAGTCGGACTTCCGCATCATCGAGGAGCTGCGCGAGTCCGCCTCGGCGGACGCGCCCGCGTGACCCGGTCGGCCGTCGGCCCGCAGCCCGAAAAGCCTTGGTGCGACCGTAGCCCGTCGGCGAGACTGGTGCGGTGGAACCATTGACCGACCACCGATCCGTGCTGCTCGCGGCGTATGACGAACAGCTGCGTGGCGTCGCTGAGATGCAAGGAGCGCAGAGCTGGGACCGAGACGGACCGCTGTACCGGGCGCTGCTCGAGCGTGGTGGCTTCGTCAGCTACGAGTCGCTGGCTGGAGTCGAGGACCTGGACGACCTGATCGAGAGGACCGTCGCCTACTTCGTGAGGATCGGCCAGGTCGAGGAGTTCGAGTGGAAGTCCCGTGGTCATGACCATCCGGCCGACCTCGATACCCGCCTGCAGCGAGCTGGCCTCGTGCCCGAGGAGGTCGAGACGGTGATGGTTGGCGAGGCGGTCAAGCTGGCGGTCGAGGTCGATCTGCCCCCTGAGGTTGTCATACGGCGGGTCGATCAGTTACCCGAGCGGACGGAGGTCATCGCTGCTGCGTCGGCCATGCAACGTGACGTCTTCGGAGGGGGGCCTTCGACCGAGGAGGTCGTCGCCCGCTTGGACCGCATGGGAGACGATGAGCAGTTCTGGGTTGCCGAGGCCGCCAACACGAT
>JAJYLG010000059.1 GCA_021787985.1 Chloroflexota bacterium | reverse complement strand
TTCGTCAGCGGCGACCCCGAGGCGAAGGCGGTGGTCGTTCGCTTCGACCGGCCGGAGACGCTGGAGCGGCTGAAGGCGGCGATGGCCGCGGAGGGGTACCCGGCCGAGGCCGCCTGACCGGCCAGCCGCGGTTCCTCTCACCAGGGGCCATTCGGCGGACACGGATCGGCCTCGGGAGCAGGAGGAGACGGTGAAGCTTCTTGGTCTGCGATTCGGTCACGTGTGGGTGCCTGTGGCGAGCGGCGCGGCGTTGCTGGCCGCCGCCTGCGGCGGTAGCTCGGCGCCCGGCGACGCGCCCGCGGCGAACCCGCAGGACGGCGGGACGGTCTCAGGGCATGGCATGAGCGGGATGATGGACGGCGGCATGACGGGTGGCAGTCCGGCCACGGGCGACGCGGTGCTGATTCCCGATGCGCGGGACACGGTAACGGCGGTGGCGCGCGACAATTACATCGTGTTCCGAAAGATGCGGATCAACGCCCGTCAGCGGGTGACCGTGCGCTTCGAGAACCAGGGGCAGGCCGTGCATGACTTCACGGTGCACGGCGCCGGCGGAGCGGCGATGCGGGACGCGGCCGGCAAACAGATCAAGACGAGCCTGGTTGAGGGCGGCGCCTCCACGGAGGTCCGCTTCGCTATTGCGCAACCGGGGACGTACGAGATCATGTGTGACGTGCACCCGGAGCAGGTGCGGGCGGTGCTGCGCGTGAGGTAGCCGGCGCGAGCGCGGCCGTGCGCAGCGCGCTTCTGCCCGGCTGGCCGGTTCCCGGTGCCGGAGACGACCTTGCGGGAGATGGCGAAGTGACCGACGTCTACGCGCCCATGACGGGCACGGTCAAGGCCGTCCACGTCCGACCGGGCCAGGAGATCGAGCCCGGCCAGGAGCTGGTGACGCTGGAGTCGATGAAGATGGAGATCCCGGTGGAGGCGGAGCAGACGGGCCGTGTCCGCGCGGTGCACGTCGCGCCGGGGACCGCGATCGCCGAGGGCTCGCTGCTGCTGAGCTTGGAGCCGGCCTGAGCGCGCCTCAGAGGATGCGCGGGTCCGGGACCGCCTCGATCACCAGCATGCTCGGGACGCGAAGCTGCGGGCCGAGCACCTGCGGGTGCAGGCGCAGCGCGTGGCCGTCGGGCTTCGGCTCGTCGAGGGCCGCCACCAGGAAGCCGTGCGAGCGCAGCGCCCGTACGTACGTGGTCAGCGTGCGGTGGTTACCGCCCAGGCGCGAGCGCAGGCCGCCCTGGCCGTACCATTCCTTGCCGAAGTAGCCTTCCTCGAAGTAGCGGTCGACGCGCTTGAACAGCTTGTTGCCACGCTCGTCCTCCACCCATTCGCAGCCCGGCATCACGAAGCACGGGTGGATGAGCGAGAAGACGAAGCGGCCGGCGGGGCGCAGCACGCGCCGCACCTCGGTGAGCGTGCCGTCCAGGTCCTCCAGGTCGACGAGCGCCATGTTGCAGACGACGATGTCGAAGGTGCTGTGCCATGAGGCGGCGAGCGCGGTGGGCTCCATCCGGTAGTAGGCGATAGCGTTCTCCGAGCTGCGGGCGTGCTCGCGTGCCCGGCGCAGCATCTCCTCGCTGACGTCGACGCCGATGACGTGGGCGCCGCGCTTGGCGATGCGTCGGGACAGGTGGCCCGGGCCGCAGACCAGGTCGAGGACAGAACGCTCAGCGACATCTCCCAGCACGCGCTGGACCGCGGGATAGAGCAGGTGGTCGAAGAGCGGCAGCTCGCCGTGGCTGATGGCCCGGTCGTACCAGGCGGCGAGCGCGTCGTAGGCCGCGGCGGTGCGGGAGCGGTCGATTGTCTCGTTGGACATGGGACACTCCCCCTGGACCATGTGGCGCTATGGTACGCCCACTGTCAACTGGGTGGCGTGGACCCGCCCGGGCGATGAGAATGACAGCGCGGGATCCGGCGAGGTACACGATGAAAGACGCGGCCGAACGGTTCGCGGCCCTGCTCGAGGAGCTGGCGGACCTGCTGGAGCTCCAGGGCGAGTCGTGGTTCAAGATCCGCGCCTACCGCGTCGGCGCGCGGTCCGTGCGCGAGGCAGGCGAGCGGTTCGAGACGGAGGCGCGCTCGGAGGCGCTGGACGCGCGACCGGGCATCGGCGCGGCGATCGCCGAGAAGGCGCGCGAGTGGCTGGATAGCGGCCACCTGCGAACGCTCGACCGCGAGCGCGCCGCCGTGCCGTCCGCGGTCGTGGCGCTCTGGCGGCAGAGCGGGCTGCCGGGCGGTTTCGTCGGCCGGCTGTGGCGGAGCTGCGGCGTGACGGACGCGGACTCGCTCCGCCGGGCCTGGGAGTCGGGCGCGCTCGACGGCCTGCGCCCGGGGGACCGGCAGCGGCTGGCGGCGCTGCTCGGTCCGCGCGGGCCCCGCTCGAACGGCCCCTGACGCGCCCCAGGGCGGCAACGCTGGCCGGCGCAGCGTTCCCGTATGCTCGTGGCGACGGCTCTTGCCGCGGAAGGACGGAGGCAGAGGAGCGGACCGTGGACACGTTGGTCGAGCTGCTGGAGCGGGCGGTCGCTCGTCACGGCGAGCGGCCGGCGCTCGTCATCAAGCCGGCCTTCCGTCGCCGTGTCTGGACGTACGTCGGGCTGTACGAGCACGCGCAGCAGATGCGTGGCTATCTCCAGTCCCGCGGGGTCGAGCGGGGCGACCGGGTCCTGCTGTGGGCGCCGAACCAGCCGGCATGGGTCGGTGCGCTCTTCGGCGCCCTGCTGGCGGGCGCGGTGGCCGTGCCGCTCGACGTGCGCTCGACGGCGGAGTTCGCCTGCCGGGTTGCCGACCAGGCGGGGGTGAAGCTGGCCTTCGTCGGCGGCGCGGCCCAGGCGGCGCAGCTTGCCGAGGCGGGCGTGCGGGCGGAGCTACTGGCCGACCTGGGCTACCGCCTGTCGCCGCTATCCCGAGGCGCGCCCGTCTCGGTGGAAGGTGATGACCTGGCGGAGCTGGTCTACACCTCCGGCACGACCGGCGATCCGAAGGGAGTCATGCTGACTCACCGCAACATCGCCAGCAACGTGGACGCGGCGCTGCAGGTGGTGCATATCGCCCCGGAGACGCGCTTCGTCTCGTTCCTGCCGCTCTCGCACATGCTCGAGCAGACCGCCGGGCTCTTCGCGCCGCTGGCCGTCGGGGCGAGCGTCACCTACCCCACCAGCCGCCAGCCCGCGTCGCTCCTGCGAACGATGAGCGAGGCGCGCGTGAACGCGGTCGTCGCCGTCCCGGCCGTGCTGCAGCTCTTCCTCGGCGGGATCGAGCGCGAGCTGCGCCGTCGTGGGCGCGAAGCGTCGTTCCGTCGCGCGCTGCGGCTGGCCGAGCGCTTGCCGCCGCGCGGCCGACGTTGGCTGTTTCGCGCCGTGCACAAGCGCTTCGGCGGCGCGCTCGACTTCTTCTTCTGCGGCGGGGCGTACCTGGACCCGGAGCTGGCGCACACGTGGGAGCGGATGGGCGTGCGGGTGGTGCAGGGCTACGGCACCACCGAGTGCTCGCCGGTGGTGGCCGCGAACACGATCGACCGGCGCGTCCTCGACAGCGTGGGCCGCGCCATCCCGGGCGTGGAGGTGCGGACCGCGGCTGACGGCGAGGTACAGGTGCGCGGGCCGAACGTGTTCCGCGGCTACTGGCACAACCCGGAGGCGACGCGCGCCACCTTCACCGAGGACGGCTGGTACCGGACCGGCGACCTCGGCGAGATCGACGGGCACGGCGACCTGCGCCTGCGCGGACGGCAGAAGGACCTGATCGTCCTCAGCGACGGGCAGAACGTCTACCCGGAGGATGTGGAGCGCGAGGTCGCCGTCGAGCCGGGCGTGGGCGACGCGGTGGTGCTCGGCGTTGGCGGCGCGGACGGGCGGGTCGAGCTTCATGCCGTGCTGCTGGCCGACGACCGAACGACGGCGGAGGCGGCGCTGCGCCGGGCAAACGGCCGGCTCGCGCCCCACCAGCAGGTGGCCGGCTTCACGCTCTGGCCCGGCCAGGACTTCCCGCGGACGACCACGCTCAAGGTGAAGCGCGGGCTCGTGGCCACGTGGCTGGAGGAGGAACGGCGGGGCCAGGCGCCCACGGCGCCGGCCGGCGGCGTCCCCGGCGCCGCGGGGCCGTCGGTGGTGGCGATCGTGGCGCGGCTCGTCGAGCGGGACGCGAAGGCCATCCACGGCAGCACCAACCTGGGGCCGGATCTGGGCCTGGACTCGCTCGGACGGGTGGAGCTGCTCTCTGCCATCGAGGAGGAGCTCGGCGTCTTCGTGGACGACGCCGAAGTTGGGCCAACGACGACGGTCGGCGAGCTGGAGGCGCTGGTGGAGCGGGCGGGCGAGCAGGTGCGCCGTCCACGCTTCCCGTCCTGGCCGATGTGGCGGATCGTCAGTCTGTTGCGGGTGAGCGTCCTGCTAACGCTCGCCTTCGCGCTGATACGGCTGCTGTACTCCGTCCGTGTGCGCGGCCGCGAGAACCTGCGCGGGCTGCACGAGCCGGTCGTCTTCATCGCCAACCACTGCTCGCACCTCGACAACGCGATGCTGATGCTGGCACTACCGTATCGTTGGCGGCGCCGTCTGGCGATCGCCGCCGCGGCCGATGACATCTTCGGCCCGCGGATCAAGGGCTGGCTCGCCGCGCTGATCGGCAACGCCTTCCCGTTCAGCCGCGAGGGCGCGGTACGCCCCAGCCTGGAGCATCTGGGTCGGCTGCTCGATCGCGGCTACAGCGTGCTGCTCTACCCGGAAGGCAAGCTGACGGTCGGCGGGCCGGTGCAGCCGTTCAAGCAGGGCGTTGGCCTGATCGCGGTCGAATCCGCGGCGCCGGTGGTGCCGCTGAAGATCGCGATCGAGCGACACGGGCTGGGCGAGGAGGCGCTGGCCCGTGGGCGCGCCGTCGTCCGCATCGGGCAGCCGCTGCGGCTCTCGGGCGCGGTGAGCTACCAGGACGTGACCGAGCAGTTGGAGCGTCTGCTGCGCGAGATGTGAGTGTCAGCCTGCGGGGGCGACCTCGAGCGCGAAGCGGCGCAGGTGCTCGCTGCCGGCGCGCTGGACGGGTCGGAAGTGGCTGAAGGCGATCGTCTGCACCTCGAGCAGCGCCAGCTTCGCCACTGACCGCCGGGCTTCGTCCATGTCCTCCGTGAAGACGCGCGAGGGCAGGTCGAGCGCGCCCCTGCGATACTGCAGCGCGTCGCCGACGACCAGCAGCGCCAGGTCGCGTACATAGAGGCACACGTGACCGGGGGTGTGGCCGGGGGTATGCACCACGCGCAACCCGCCCAACACGGGCAGCTCGTCGCCATCGTGAAGGACGAGGTCGACCGGCACCGGGGTGAAGGGCCAGCGCTCGAGGATGGGCTGCGCCACGCGCGACAGCACGTTGCGATGGCGTGGGAAGACGTTGGGCATCGGCAGCCGGCCCTCGACGAAGGGCGCTTCGAGCACGTGCACCGCCGTGCGCATGCCGAGCCGCTGCCGCAGCTCCGGCAGGCTGCCCATGTGGTCCGGGTGGTAGTGGGTGATGATGATCTGCTCAACCTCGTCCGGTCGCCGGCCGGCGGCGTTGAGGGCTTCGAGAATACGCCGGCCGGAGCCCACCGTTCCGGTGTCCACGATCGTCACGCGCGAATCGAGCAGCAGGAAGCTGCTGGTACCGCGCAGGCGGACCTGGTAGACGCGCGGAGCGACCTCGATCAAGCTGCGCGGAGGTTGCATCTCACTCAAGCCTACCATCGGCCGCGGTGCCGGCGTGCGGGAGAGCGGCGCGGAGAGTCCCGCTCACACCAACCGACGCGCTCGACGAGCCGCCGCGGTGGCCGCCCGTCGTCCGGCGGTCTGGTGGGATGGGGACACGGCGCATGGCCTCGCGGTATGGTGGTGCAGCGACCTCTCGCGCGGCGCAATGGAACGATGCGTGTCTGGGACATCACGATGCCGCTGTGGCCGGGCATGCCGGTATACCCCGGCGATCCCGCCGTGGAGCTGACGCCCGTCGCGCGGCTGGAGGCGGGCGATGTGGCCGCGGTAGCGCGGTTCTGCCTGGGCACCCACACTGGCACACACGTCGACCCACCGAGCCACTTCATCGCGGGCGCGGCGACGGTCGACGAGCTGCCGCTCGAGGCGCTGGTCGGGTTGGCCGAGGTGGTGGACTGCCGCCTGCCCGCGACGGCGGGCGCGACGCAGGCGGGCGCCAACGAACGGGAGATCGGCGTGGCGGCGCTGGCCGCGGTAGTGCCGGAGCGCGCACGACGCCTGCTCATCCGGACGGGCGGCGGCGAGCTCTGGGACGCGCCGGGCTTCCCGGTGGACTTCCCGGGGCTGACGCTGGAGGCCGCGCGCTGGCTGGCGGCGCGGGGCATGCTGCTGGTGGGGATCGACCGCTATTCCATCGCGCCGTTCGACGACCCGCTGCCGGCGTACGAGGCGCTGCTGCGGGCCGGGGTGGTGGTCGTGGTGGGGCTGGACCTGCGCGCCGTGGCGCCGGGCCGTTACCGGCTCGCGTGCCTCCCGCTGCGCCTGCGCGGCGGCGATGGCGCCCCTGCCCGGGCGGTGCTGTGGCGCGAGGATGGCGACGACGGCTGATGGTGCCTCTCGAATCAAGGAGGGCGGACGATGGATGAGCTGCAGGGAGTCTTCGTCGCGATGGCGACACCATTCCGCGCGGATGGGCGACTGGCTCCGGAGATGGTCGGCGAGCACCTGCGCTACCTGGAGGCGGGCGGTCTCGATGGGGTTCTGGTGAGCGGCACCAACGGCGAGGGGCCCGCCATGAGCCTGGGGGAGCGGCTCCAGCTCCTATCCGCGGTGCTCGCGGCGCGCGGTCAACTGCAAGTGCTGATGTGCAGTGGCTGCGCGAACCTCCCGGACACCATCCGTCTGAGTCGCGAAGCGCTCGCCCTGGGGGCAGACGGTCTGCTGATCCAGCCGCCGTTCTACTTCCGTGCCCCGGCGGCCGCCGGTGTTACGGAGTATTACCGCAGGTTGCTGGCGGCGCTGCGGCCCGGTGCGCGCGTGCTGCTGTATCACATCCCCTCGGTGACGAGCGTGCCGATCGCGCACGAGACGCTGCGCGCGCTGCGGGCGGAGTTTCCCGAGGTGTGTTATGGACTGAAGGACACGGGAGGTGATGTCGCGGCCACGGCGGAGTACGTGCGGCAACACCCGGGTCTGCGGGTCTTCAACGGGGCGGATGGCCTGGTGGCGGCCGGGCGCGCGGCCGGGTGCGTCGGGGCGATCTCGGCGAGCGGCAACGTGTGGCCCGAAGCGGCCGTGGCGGTGTGGCGCGCGCGGACCGCGGAGGAACGCGCGGCGGCGCAGGCGCGGCTGGACGCGCTGCGGGGCGTGGCGGAGGGCCTGCCGCCGTACGCGGTCACCAAGGCACTGCTGGTCGAGGTGGCCGGCCTGGCGCCGCGCGCCGTCCGCCCGCCGCTGGCCGACCTGACGGACGGGGAGCGCGCGCAGTTGCGAGCCAGGCTCGCCAGGCTGGAGACGCGCCCGGTGCGAAGCTGAACGCTCAGGACGGCTTTCGTGGAGGGATGAGCCGTCGGCTGCTGGTCAGCCGGAACGGCATGTCCTGATCGACATTGGGAAACATCTTCTCAGCGCCGCATTTCGCGCAGATACCGCGGCTGTACACGCCGGCGGGCGACTCGATACGCCAGTGATGCGAACAGGCTGCAGTCACGGAACGCTGCTCCTCCACCCTCATCTCCTTTCGCGTCATGGACGACACGAAAAACAAACCTCGCGCGCGGTCGTTCCCCTCGTCTGCACAGCGAAGCGAGAGCCGACCCGCGTACGCGGGATGCGCAGGTAAGGAACCAGGACGGCTGCGAATCGCGCAGCCATGGGCCGTGTCAGCGATCGGAATATACATCGCTGCCTTGGCGGGCGCAACGTCTTGCCTGCCGCGGACCGATCCGATGGCCTCCCGCGCCGCGCGCCTCAGCCGCCGTGCTGGAAGCTCGGGTAGAGCGTCATCCCGCCGTCGACGAAGACGGTCGCGCCGGTAAGGTAGCTGGCTGCGTCGGAGACCAGCACCACCGCCATGCGAGCGATCTCGTCGGTCGTGCCCATGCGGCGGAGCGGGATCTTGCGCAGCAGGTCCCGCAGGCCGTGTGGATCGCTCCACACGGCACGGTTGATGGGTGTCTGGATCGCCCCCGGTGCGAGCGCCACCACGCGCACGCCATGCGGCGCCGCCTCTTGTGCGAGCGTCTTGGTCAGCATGCTCAGGCCGGCCTTACTCGCCGTGTAGGCGCTGTAGCCGGCCCAGGGGATCAGCTCGTGCACCGAGGTGACGTTGCAGACGACACCGGAGCGGGCATGCACCATGCGCTGCAGCGCTGCTCGCGCGCAATGGAACGCGCCGAAGAGGTTCACCTGCAACACACGTTGCCAGGCGGCCGGGTCGGCCTCCCACGCCAGGGCGTGCGGGCCATCGATGCCGGCGTTGTTGATCAGGATGTCGATCCCGCCCCAGGCGGCGTCCAGGGCGGCGAACATGCGCTCTACCTCGCCGGCGTCCGAGACGTCGGCGAACACCTCGATGCCGCGAGCACCGGCTGCCTGCACCTGCTGCACCACCTGCTGCGCCGCGCCGGTGGTATCGACGTGGTTGATGGCCACGTCGGCCCCCGCGGCGGCGAGCGCGAGCACGATCGCCTCGCCGATGCCGGAGTCGCCGCCCGTGACCAGCGCCCGTTTGCCTCGCAGCCCGATCTCCACTTTCACCCTCCTATCGCTTCGTTGCTCGATGATTGTCTGCCCGAACCGGCATCACCGCCCCGTGCGCGCTCGCCTCGTTCCAGCAGCAGCACGGCCAGCCCGGCAGCCACGCCCGCCATCGCGATGGCGGACGCCGTGTTGTAGCCGAAGCGGCCGCCGGCCCAGCCGGCCAGAACCGCGCCGAGCACGCCGGAGAGCGAGGTCGAGGCGTTGAAGACGCCCATTCCCGCCCCCTCGCCCGAGGGCGCCAGCCGCGCCGTCAGCGCCGTCCCGCCGACGCTGATGAGCGACCAGCAGAGCACCACGACGAGGAACGCCGCCATCGCCGGCCAGCCGCGCCCCCCGAACGCGGCGAAACCGAGGACGTACATGGCGCCGAACGCCAGCACGCGTCCGGCAAGCCCCAGCTTGACGACGCGGCTCGCACCGGCGCGCCCAGACCACGCTCCCGCGGGTGAGTAGAGAAGGAGCCCCAGACCAGCCGCCAGGGCGAACGCCGGCGAGGAGAGCCCCGGCGCCACGCCGTACACCTGGCGCATGAGCACCGGGTAGACGGCGAAGACGGCCGCTGATCCGGCGTACGCCAGCGACCAACCGAGCAGGAAGCGGCCGAAGCGCGCGTCGATGGCGCCGCGCAACTCGCGCCATCCGCCTCGGGCGGACAGCGGCAGGCGGTGGTAGTGGTGCTGGGGGGACGCCGGCGGCCACTCGGCGCGACGCGGCGGCCGCGGCAACGCGGGGCGCACGGCCGGTCCGACCGCGCGGCCCACGGACGGAGCGAGCAGCCCGGCAAGCGCTCCGACACCGGCGAGCGCGGCCGCGACGGCCAGCCCCGGGCGAGTCAGCGCCTGGCCGAACGCGCCCGCGATCGCCAGCCCGAGCACCTGGCCGCCGCCGAAGAACGTCTGCAGCCAGCCGATGCGCGCGTCCCACTCTGCCCGCGGGTGCCGCTCGACGACGAACAGGTTGGCGACGGTGGCGGCCGCGGCGCCGCCGGCTCCCTGCAGCAACGCCAACGCGAACCACCCGCCTGTCGTGCGGACCAGCGCGAAACCGACGAGTCCGACGGCGTTGCAGGCCATGCCGGAGATGAGCAAGGTGCGGTAGCGGCGGCTGCGGTCGGCCAGCGCTCCCCAGGCAGGCGCCGTGAGCCCGCCCAGGTTCAGGGCCGCCATCACCAGGCCGATCTCTGTCGCCCCGCCGCGGCGGCTCACGTCCAGCGGCAGCAGGATGGGCGCCAATCCGCCGAGGGCGGCACCCAGCAGGCCGTACGCGGCATACCAGCGCTCGATGCTCTTCGCCGGCGTACGGACGCGTTCCACGAGCCGCGCCACGCGGTCGGGACGACCGGCCGGAGTCCCTGGGGGCGACCCGGGCATCACGCTCCTTGCCACCGAGTCTACGCCCCGCAAGGCGGGGGGGCGCGCAGTCTCGCCCGGATCCGCACGGGGAATGACGGAATCCTAGCGCCCGTGACGGCCTGGAAGTGCGCATGCTGACAGTAGCGTGGGTCCGATGCGGACCCGCGTGTGTTCGCCAAGGAGGATCCGCATGCAGATCGAGCCGATGGCGCCCGGCGCTCCCGGGATCCCGCCGCGCTGGACGGCCAGCGGCAAGCACGCCGTCGGGACGGCGCTGACCGCCGCGAGCAGGGTATGGTTCACGGTCGGTCACGGCATCCTCAACGAGGTCTACTATCCGCGCATCGACAACGCGTGCATCCGCGACCTGGGGTTGCTGGTGACGGATGGCCGGGGCTTCTTCTCGGAGGAGCGGCGGCAGACGTCGCACGAAGTGATGTGGCTGGAGCCCGGGGTGCCCGCGTTCAGGATCGTCAACACGTGCCGTGAGGGGCGCTACCGCGTCGAGAAGGAGGTGGTCAGCGACCCGCGACGCAGCGCGCTGCTCCAGTCGCTGCGCTTCGTCCCGTTGCAAGGCGGGCTGGCCGACTATCACTGCTTCGTGCTACTGGCGCCTCACCTTGGCAACCGCGGCGCAGGCAACACGGCCTGGCTGGGCGACTACAAGGGGACGCCGATGCTGTTCGCCGAGCGCGATGGGAACGCGCTGGCGCTGGCGTGCTCGGCGCCGTGGCTGGCGCAGTCGGCCGGGTATGTCGGCGTGTCCGACGGTTGGCAGGACCTGGCACGGCACCATGTCCTGACGCGGCAGTACGCGCGCGCGGAGAACGGCAACGTTGCGCTCACGGGGGAGGTCGACCTGCTGACAGCCGAAGGCGCGTTCACGCTGGCGCTCGGATTCGGGCGCACGGCGGCCGAGGCCGGCCACACCGCCCGTGCGAGCCTGCTCGCCGGGTACGACGAGTGCCGGAGGTTGTACACCGAGGCCTGGCGCGAATGGCAGGCACACCTGCCCGACCCCGGGCCGGCGCCCGAGGGCGCACGCGACCTGCATCGCACCAGCGCGGCGGTCCTGCGCGTGCATGAAGCGAAGGAATTCCCGGGCGGGCTCATCGCCAGCCTCTCCATCCCCTGGGGATACGCCAAGGGCGACGACGACCTGGGCGGGTATCACCTGGTGTGGCCGCGTGACCTGGTGGAGTCGGCCGGCGGGCTGCTGGCAGTTGGTGCTCACGAGGACGTGCGGCGGGCGCTCCGCTACCTGGAGACCACGCAGGAGGCGGACGGGAGCTGGGCGCAGAACCAGTGGCTGGACGGGACGCCGTACTGGACCGGCGTGCAGATGGACGAGACGGCGTTCCCGGTGCTGCTGGTGGACCAGGCGCTGCGGGAAGGGGCGGTCGCGCCGTCCGAGCTGCCGCGAGCCTGGCCGATGGTCCGCCGTGCGGCGGGCTTCCTGGTGCGCAACGGTCCCGTGACGCAGCAGGACCGCTGGGAGGAAGACCCGGGCTATTCGCCGTCGACGCTCGCGGTGGAGGTAGCCGCGCTGCTGGCTGCCGCCGACCTGGCGGACCGGGCCGGCGACTCGGAGGTCGCCGCCTACCTGCGCGAGACGGCCGACGGCTGGAACGACGGCGTCGAGCGGTGGACGTACGTCTCCGGCACCGACCTGGCGCGGGAGGCCGGCGTGGAGGGCTACTACGTGCGCATCGCGCCGCCGGACGTGGCCGACGCCTCCTCGCCGACGGGCGGCTACGTTCCGATCAAGAACCGTCCGCCGGGTTCGAGCAGCGCCCCGGCGGAGCACGTGGTGAGCCCGGACGCGCTGGCACTGGTGCGCTTTGGCCTGCGCGCGCCCGACGACCCGCGCATCGTCTCGACCGTGAAGGTGATCGACCGGCTGCTGCGGGTCGACACGCCGTCCGGCGAGTCCTGGCACCGCTACAACCTGGACGGCTACGGCGAGCACGAGGACGGCAGCGCGTTCGACGGCACCGGCATCGGCCGCGCGTGGCCGCTGCTCACCGGCGAGCGGGCGCACTACGAGCTCGCGGCCGGCAACGCGGCGCGCGCTGCCAAGCTGGCGGGCGACATGGCGGAGCTCGCCGACGAGGGCGGGCTCATCCCCGAGCAGGTCTGGGACGCGCCGGACCTGCCGGACCGCGAGCTCTGTCTCGGCCGGCCCTCGGGGTCGGCTCGGCCGCTTGTCTGGGCACACGCCGAGTACGTCAAGCTGCGGCGCTCCTTGCGTGACGGCCGCGTGTTCGACATGCCGCCGCAGCCGGTGGAGCGCTACCAGGTCCGGGGCACCGCGGCGCGGTTCGCTCCATGGCGCTTCAACCTGAAGGCGCGGTCGATGCTCGCCGGCCGCACGCTGCGGGTGGAGGTGCTCGCCTCGGCGACGGTGCACTGGAGCGCGGACGGCTGGACGAACATCACCGATACGCCCACGCGCGATACGGGGCTCGGTGTGCACGTGGCGGACCTGGACACGGCGTCGCTTCCCGCCGGCGGCGCGGTCAGCTTCACGTTCCACTGGCTGGAGGCCGGCCACTGGGAAGGTGAGGACTTCGCCGTTCGCGTCGTCTGAGCACGGCCGGGTGGCATGGCGCGCACGGGGTCGCTTCGCCGACAATCGAGAGGCATGACGCGACAGGCCGGCCAGAACAACGGATGGCGGCGAGCGGCGGTGACGCTCGGCTGGGCCGTGGTGTCGGCGGCGGTGCTCGCCGCCTCGCTCGCGTTGCCGCTTGCGCTCGGCCCTCACGCCGCCGGAGCGGCGCACAGCGCGACACCCACGGCGACTCGTGCGCCTCGCTCGGCGACGCCCACGGCCAGCCCGACGCCGGACACGCGGCCGACCGGCCTCTTCGATGGCGTCCGCATGGACCCCGCGCGCTACCAGCACATGCTCGGCCTGCGGCCGCTCGCGGTGGTGATCGACAACCTGCTGGAGGCGCGTCCGCAGTACGGCCTCGGCGAGGCCGACCAGGTGTGGGAGGCCGTCGTGGAGGGCGGCATCACGCGCTTGATGGCCGTCTACTGGCGGGGCGAGCCGCCGCGTGTGGAGCCGGTGCGCTCAGCCCGGGTGCCGTTCGTCGACTGGGCGGCCGGCATGGGTGCGGTGCTCGTCCACGCCGGCTCGGCCGACGATCCCGGCGCGGCCAATGTCCCCGCGCGCCTGCGCGAGACCGGCGTGGTCAACGGCGAGCTGTTCCTGCTGCCCCCGGCGTACCACCGCGACCCGGACCGGTTCGCTCCACACAACGTTTACACCTCGCCCGACGAGGTCCGCGCGGCCCTCGGCTCGCGGGCGGACTGGAGCGGCGCGGAGCTCAACCCCTGGCGGTTCGCCGATGGCGCTCCCGCCGCGAGCGGGCCCGGCGTGGACGTGTGGTTCGACGGCCGCGACTCGCGCTTCGGCCGCGTGACCTGGGCGTACGACGGGACCACGGGCGAGTACGTGCGCACGGGCCGTGGCGTGCTCGAGGTCGATGCCTTGACGGGCCGCCCGTTGCGCGCGGCCAACGTGCTGGTCGTGAAGATACCGGGATCGGTGGTGGACCGCGCCGGTCACTTCGTGTATCAGACGGTCGGTTCGGGAGGGGCCGTGCTGCTGCGCGACGGCGAGGTCCTCCGCGGCACCTGGCGAATGCCGGCGCTCGGCGAGCCGCTCCGCGTCTACGGTGCCGACGGCCGCCAGCTCACGTTCGCGCGCGGGACGACCTGGGTGGAGGTGGTGCCGCAGTCGGGCGGCTGGACGCTCGGCAGCTACCCGGTTCCCGAGCTGACGCCCACCCCGTACGTGCCCGTGCCGCCGGTCAGTGTGGCACCTGCCGGGCCGTCCGCCACCCCAACACCCTCGGCCACCGTCACGCCCCCGCCCCGTACCGCGACGCCCGCCCCGTCCCGTACGCCCAGCCCTACGGCCGCGGTCACGCAGACGCCGAGCGCGACACCGACCCCGAGCGTGACGCGAACCGCCAGCCCGACGGCGCAGCCGCTCCCCCCCACGGCGACGCGGACGCCCTGACGGCTCAGGTGGACCCGCGCGCCCGCAAACGCGAGCGAACCGCCAGCTCCACGAGCGACTCGATGAGAGGCGGGGTCGCCACTGGCTCGCCGTCCAGCAGCACGACGGGCACCTCCAGCAGAAAGCGCCGCTCCAGCTCCGGGTCGGTCCTGACGTCGCACTCCTCGTAGGAGCAGCCGGCCCGGCGGGCGAGCGCCGGCAGCCAGCGCCGGGCGGCGGCGCACAGCCCGCAGTCCGGCTGCACCAGGAGGATGAGGGCGGGCACGCGGCGCGTCAGGTGCGGCTGGGGCGGGGCCGCGGGCGAGGCTGCGACGGGCCGGCGGGCGCCTCGGGCGCCGGTCGGGCGGCCTCGCGCTGGTCGATCCTGCGCAGGCGGTAGAGGAACAGCAGCGCGAGCGCCGTCATGACGACCGCGATGATCTGCGGGACGCTGATCGGCCCGACCTTGGTCTCGTTCAGGCGCAGGAAGCTCAGCCAGAACCGCACCTGCGCGTAGCCGAGGACGTACAGCCAGAAGCCGTATCCCGGCTTCACGCCGCGGCGCCACATCCAGAAGACGACTCCGGCGATGAGGACCAGCAGCAGCGGCTCATAGATGCTCACCACCGGCTGCACCGTCTGACCGAGATACTGGGCCAGCGTGTCGGGGTTGGTGTAACGGACGCCCCACGGCAGGCTGGTGGCGCGCGACCAGTGCTCGCCGTTGATCAGGTCGCCGATGCGGCCGATCGCCTGGCCGGTGAGCATGGCGATCGCGCCCACGTCGGCCATCTCGCGGACCTTCATGTGGTATCGTCGCGCGTACCAGTAGGCCACCAGCGGCCCGAGGATCACCGCGCCGTAAATCGAGATGCCGCCTTCGTTAATCGCGAAGACGCTGAGTGGACGGTGAAAGAAGTAGCTGGCGTGCTCGATGACGTAGAGCAGGCGCGCGCCGACGATGCCGGCCAGCACCGCCGGGAGGGCGACGGCGTACACGTCGTCCACCGGGATCTGCGAGTCGCGGACGATCCATGCGGCCAGGAGCACGGCGAGGGCGATGCCGACCGCGGTGAAGAGGCCGTGCCACGTGATGGTGAACGGCCCCAGGTTGGTGATTACCGGGTTGATGTCGATGGTGATGCTGGCGAAGGGCACTGCAGCAGCCTCCGGCGCGCGCCACCGTCCGCCTCTGGCGGGCCGCGGCACAAGCAACATTGTCGCAGCAGCGCGACCGGCCGGCAAACGCGAGGGGGGTCAGACACCGCTGCGATGCCGGGGGCGGCGCGCGGCCGCTATGGTACCCTCGGGGGCGGAAGCAATGGCCACCATCAGTCGGCCCGACGAGGCCATGCGCACGACGCCCTGGCCCGCGTACCTGGACGAGCTGCAGGAGCAGATGGAAGAGCTGTATCAGGCGCGGCAGCCGAACAGCGGCCATTTCTGCGGCTGCTGCTACGCGCGGCGCAGGGGCGAATCCGTGGCATGTCACGTCTGCGGCGGGCGGTTCGCCGATGTCGGCGAGGCCGGCCACGTGCCGTACGCGGTGCTGGAGCTGTATTGGGGAAAGCGGCGACGCGAGGGGCTGGTGGTCAACACGCTCGCCTTCACCGGCCTCTTCCTCTCCGTGGTGCTGTCAGGGCTGCTCGTGTATCTTCTGCCCGGGTGGTGGCGCCTCTCGGCCGTGGCCATGCTGTTGGTCGGCTCGTACTACCTGGCGAATATCCTCGGCGGCTGGGTCGGCGGAGCGATCGGCTACGGGTGGGGCGCGCGTGTGCGTGCCCGCCGCTGGGAGGAGTTCGTCGAGCGCCGGGCCGCGGGCGCAGCCGACTTGCGCTGAATCACGAATGGGAAGGCGTGGAGAGAGCGGTGGGTGCATTCATCACGGCAGTGGTCGTTGTGCTGGCGGTGGCGGTGGTGGTCATCGCGTCCGTGCTCTGGGGGCGGAAGGCCTCCTGACCTGATGCGGCGCTGGTCACCCGCGATCCTGATCGGCACGCTGCTGGCGGTCGACCTCTTCCTGGTGCTGGGACCGCTGAGCAACACCAGCGGATGGCCGGATCTGGTGGCGGTCTTCTTGTCGCTCGTGCTGCTGTGGTGGCTGGCGGTGAGCGTCTCCAACATCGCCACCCAGCGGTCGCGCGTCCGGCGGGGGTCTGCACCCGCGGACTGGCGGGGGCCACGTCACCGCTCGGGCGCGTTCGACCTCACCGGCACGCGGCCGGCGGGCCTGCCTGGCCCTGCCTCGCCGGCAGGCACCCGGCAGACCGGCGGCGCACACGCCCCGTCCGCCGACGCCCCCGCGCGCCCCACGGACGACCAGCCGCCCGAGGCGTACTGAGGGGCGGCGGTCCGGCCAGACGCCCGGCGTCGTGCGCCGTGGCTCTCCCTCGGATAGAAGCCCACCCCCTTCCTGGGTGTACAGACCAGGAACATGGGGATGGTCGGAACGGTTCTCTCAGCGTCTTGCTAGCAGCCCGGTGTGCCGGTCGGCGTCGCCGTGGGCGACGGCGTCGGGCTGGCCGTCGGAGTCACCGTTGGCGTGGGAGACGGCGTCGGGGATGGGTAGACCAGGCTGCTCGGTCCGGCGACGGCGATGAGGTAGACGTGGCCCGGCACGAGCTGAGAGAGCGTGCTGGAGCTGCCCGTGGGGAAGAGATAGGTGTAGCCGAAACCCTGCGGGTTCGCGACCGGCTCGTAGAGCGCGCTCCAGGTGAACGCGATGCCGGTGCCGGCGAGATAGCTCCGTATGGCCGCGACACCGTCGACCAGCGGCCCGACGTGCTGGAAGACATAGAGGCCGGCCACGGGGAACGCAAGCGTGGTGGGCGCCGTGCCCGGCGGCGCCGCGCCGAAGTCGAGCTGGACCGACGTGCTCCCGGATGTGGGCGTGACGAAGATGGCGTACACGTGGCCGGGCAAGAGCGCGGCCAGCGAGGCTGACTGGCCGTTGGGGAAGAGGAAGGCGAACTCCAATGGGGCGCTGCCCTGGGCGGGGCCGTAGATGGCCGACCAGGCGCCGCTCCGGATCGCCCCGCCGATCGTCGAGCGCATCGCTGCCGGACCGTTGACCTGCGGACCGAGCCAGGTGAAGAAGTTGAAGCCCGGTTGGAGCGTGATGATGATATCCGGCGGCGGCGTTGCGCTGGGGGTGGGCGTCGGTGACGGGGTTCCCGTTGTCGTGGGCGTGGGCGAGCAGGTGCTGGTGCCGGTGGGCGTCGGCGATGCCGTGGGGGTGGCGGTCGCCGTTGCCGACGGCGAGGAGGTGGGGGAAGGCGTGGCCGTGGCAGTCGGCGGCGGCGCGTCTGGCACGGTGGTCACGAGCGCCTGGCCGCCCGCGCTGACGACCAGCACCGAGCGGTCCGGCGCGGCGGCGATGCCGGTGATGTCGTACGCGGTGCCGCTCGGCTCGACGGACCAGCTCCCGGACGCGCCGTAGTCGTTCGATCGCAGGAGCACGCCGTTCTGCCCGCCGGCGAAGACGGTCGCGCCGGGGAAGCCGGTCGTATCCACCACGGCGACCGCGTAGAAGTTCACGCCGCTGCCGGTGGAGAGTGGAGTCCAGGTCCTGCCTCCGTCGTCCGTGGCCAGGAAGGTGCCGCTGTCGCCCACGGCGTAGCCGTGCAGGCAGTCGCTGCTGAACGCGACGGCGTTGAGGTCCGTCGTGACCGGGGATGCCTGGGAGGTCCACTGCTGTCCGGGGCTGGACGTCGTCCAGATGGTCCCGCCCTGGCCGACGGCCCACGCGCACGTCGGGCCGCCCGGCGCCCAGGCGGGGAAGGAGACGCCGGTGAGGTTCGGGCTGCCGCCGGGCAGCGAGTTGCTCGGCGGGTTCCACGTGCCGCCCGCGTAGTAGCGCAGCAGGCCGGAGTCGCCGACCGCGACGGCGTGGCCGCCGTCCGGCGTCGAGACGGAACGAATCGGATGCGGGGCGCTCGTCGGCGCCGTCCACGTGCCGCCCGAACGCATATCGAGCAGGCCGCTGTCGGTATTGGAGGCACCGCCGACGAAGAGCGGGCTGCCGACGCCGCCGAAGCTCGCCGTGGTGAGGTCGGCCGAGGGCGCGCCGGACGTGTCGAGAGCGAGGGACGTGGTGCTGCCGAGGTAGACGGCGCCGCCCTGGCCAACGGCGGCGAGCTGGTTCGCCGACGCGGCCGCCGCGCCGTTGAGCGTCGGGGGCGCGGCCAGCGGCGTGCTGCTGAGCTTCGTCACGCTGGGCGTGCCCGTGAGCGACACGCCGTACACGTTCGCGTCGCCACCGATGATGTACGCTTCGGCGCCGTCGGTGGTGACGGCGACCAGGTCGGTCGGCGGAGCGCCGCTGGTCACGGCCGTCGCGCTGGCGCCGTCCGCCGCCACCGAGAGCACCGCGCCCGTGGGGCCGACGGCGATTCCGCCCGTGCCGTGAACCCAGGTGACGGCGCTGAGCCGGGCGGGGCCGCCGCCGGGGGTGATCTCCGTCCAGACCGGGCCATCGACGTAGTGCAGGACCTTGCCGCTATCGCTGACGGCGACCGCCTCGAGCGTCGCCCCGTTCATCGAGGCGGCTACGCTCACCAGGTTCCCGTCGGTGGAAGGTGCATCGGACGCCGTCCAGGTGGCGCCGTCGGTGGTGACGAAGGCAGTGCCGCCGTCCCCGACCACGATGCCGTGCGTGGGGTCGGCGAAGCTGACGGCGTTCAGATTGCTCGTGGTGGTCACGCCGCTCACCGTGCTCCACGCGGTGGACGGCATGGTGAGCTGGTAGAGGGCGGTTTCGCCGGTCGCCGCATAGACCGCCGTGGCGACGGCGAGCGACCGAATGCTGTGCTGCTGGCCATCCGGGAAGGTGGTCTGGAGGGTGGTCCAGCTTTGCCCGCCATCGGCCGTGGTCATCAAGCGGTTCGCGTCGCCGCCGGCGTAGCCGTCGGCGGGGGTGGCGTCGGAGAACGCCAGCGCGCGCAGGGCCGCGCCGCCCGGCGCCGTCTTGCGGGTCCAGCTCGTGCCTCCGTTCGCGCTGCGCCAGACGAGCCCGTGATCGCCCGCCGCGAGGAGGACGGCCGTGCCGCCGCTGGTCCCGGGGACCGCGGTGATGGCGTGGACGCCCGCGGCGGCGGGCAGGTCGGCGACCTGTACGGAGGTCCAGTTCAAGGGCGGCGGCGGTGCGGCCCGCACCGGGCGCGCCCCGTCGCGGGCCAGAAGGGCGGCGGCGACGGTGACGGTGAGCAGCAGGCCGGTGATGGCGGCGGGCGTACGGCGTAGCCAGTGAAGCGCCACAGCAGTCCTCGCGGCGGCAGGGCTTCCTTGCCATGAGCCGCCTGCTGCCGATGGTAGCGGTGCGTACGGCGGGCGCCATCGGGGAGTCTCCCGATTTGTGCGGCGAAAGAGTGTGTCGAGCGCCGGCGGGCGTCAACCGTCCGGCGCGGCCAGGGCGGCGAGGAAGCCGTCCGGGTCCTCGAGGCCGAGGGAGAGCCAGCGCACGCGGATGGGGATGCCGAAGAACGCGCCCGCGGCGGGGGGCTCGAGCCGCACCTGCACCATGCCGCGGGGCGAGCCGTTGACTACCCAGTGGCCGGCGAAGTCCGTGTGCACGCCGATGGCCCACCATGAGTCGGGCGCGTGGACCGCATGGCGGATGGCCGTCCGTGGGACGGAGCAACGGAACCACGGCCCCATGCGCACGCGCAGGGTTATGTCATCGAGCCGCAGCGATGAGGACGCTGGCCCCATGCCGAGAAGCCAGAACAGAGGCAGCAGCGGGAGGGCGTAGCGGAAAGCGAAACGTTGCCGAGGCGCCACGTATGGAATGTAGCATGGGGCCGCGGACGGCGGACCACCGACAACCGCCGGCCCATTGACGCGAGAGGGCTGCGAACTCATACTGGAGAGTGGATCGCGGGCACGTGCTGCGCGATCATTTTTCTGCCCTGCGTCGTCCCCCGGCAGACCGGCCCGAGTGGCGCAGCGGTAGCGCGGCCGCCTTGTAAGCGGTAGGTCAGGGGTTCGAATCCCCTCTCGGGCTCCAGCCGCCGCGTGCGGGCGCGGCGGGGCGAAGACGGCATGGTGGGGTGGCCGAGCGGCTAATGGCAGCAGACTGTAAATCTGCCGGGCTGACGCCCTACGCAGGTTCGAATCCTGCCCCCACCACCAACAACGGCGGGTGTTGCGTGGACGCCCTCATAGCTCAGTCGGCAGAGCGCGGTCTTGGTAAGACCGAGGTCACCAGTTCGAATCTGGTTGAGGGCTCCATCCTGGCGTAGTCGGTTCCGGGCCGCCCGGTGTGATCGGTATCCTGCCCGCGGCAACCTGCCGCGCGAGGCCGAAGAGGACGGGGACGATGGCGAAGGCGAAGTTTGAGCGGACGAAGCCGCACGTGAACGTAGGGACGATTGGGCACGTGGATCACGGGAAGACGACGCTGACGGCGGCGATCACGAAGGTGCTGGCGATG
>JAJYLG010000148.1 GCA_021787985.1 Chloroflexota bacterium | reverse complement strand
GCCGTCACGCCCGCCCCCCATCGTCAGCGCGATCGTGCGCAGGACCCGATTATCCCGGCTCTGGGAGCGACGTGCGCGGAGACAGGGCTCTGCCCGCGAGCCTGTCTGCGCGTTACCAGACGAAGGGGACGAGCCGCTTCGACCGGCGGGCGTACTCCGCGTACCCAGGCAGCTCGCGGACCAGCAGCCGCTCCTCGGCCGCCATGCGCCGTGCATAGGTGCGCCCGAGGAGGGCGCCGAGCAGGGCGGCCACGGTCAGGTTGCCCGAGGTGAGCCCGAAGCCGGCCCAGGTCAGGAGCGTGCCGAGATAGCCCGGGTGCCGCACCAGCCGATAAGGGCCGTCGGTCACCAGCGCCTGCGTCTCACCCGTGCGCAGCGTGCGTGAGTACGCCGCCCCCAGCGTGCGCATCGACCAGGCGCGCACCAGGAGCCCGCCCGCCTCCAGGAGGAGGCCTGCTTGCGCCGCCCGCTGCGGCAACCGGGGTCCCGGCACGCGCCCAGCCAGGAGCGGCAGGGTCGCGCCGAGGGCGAACGCCCGCGCGATGGCGCGCGTGGTGCCCGCGTCGCCGGCGGAGGCGTGGAGGCTGGTGGCGTGGCCACCCTCCCGGACGCGCGCCTCCAGCACCAGGAACCCGACGAGGCCGAGGTAGCCGGCGCGGAGCTCGCGCGAGCCAGACCGCCTCGGCCCCTCAGGCTCCGGGTTCAAAGCGCACCACGTCCCCGACGCGCAGACCGGCGCGCGTGGCCGCCCCGGCCTCGAGCTCCAGGCACCCACGCGCACCGCGCACGAACCAGACCACGCCGAGCCACGGGCGCAGCCGTTCCCGGATCGCCACCACGCGCCAGGTCGTGGGCTCTGGGCGCCCGCGGCGGAAGACCCCGGCTATGGAGGGAGCTGCGGCGCCCGGGGCACGCGGCGTGCCGGAGGATGCCGCCGGTGCCGGCGGGTCGGCTGGCGGCGCAGATCCCGCCTCTGCCGGCGCTGCTTCTGCCGGCGCCGCCTCTGTCGGCGCCAGGAACACCGCATCGATGGCGAAGCGCATGAAGAGCATGTGGATGCTCGCATCCGTGGGGAGCCAGAGCCCCTCGCCCGGCGCCAGACTCCGCCGGCCCATCAGGCCCCGGAAGCGGGCCCACAGTGACCTTGCGGTCCGCACGTCGGATGCGAGCGGCGAGCCCGTCCGCTCAATGCGAACGGCGGAGCTCATCGGCTGTTACTTCGCGCCGCCGAGATTGACCGCGATGAGGATCAGCGCCGGTCCGAGGATCACGATGAAGAGCGACGGGAAGACGCAGCCCACCAGCGGGAAGAGCATCTTGATCGGCGCCTGCGCAGCCAGTTCCTCTGCCCGCTGCCGGCGCTCGATGCGCAGCTGCTCGGACTGCACCTGCAGCACCTTGCTGATCGAGACGCCGAGCTGCTCGGCCTGGATGACCGCACCGATGAAGTTGGTGAGCGCCGGCACCTCGGTACGGGCCACGATGTCACGGAGCGCATCCCGCCGGGCCTTGCCGACCCGGATCTCCGCCAGCGCCCGGCGGAACTCGTCGGGAAGCGGGCCGACCATCTTCTCGGTCACCTTGGCGAGTGCAGCGTCGAAGCCGAGGCCCGCCCGCACCGAGATCGTCAGCAGGTCCAGGGCATCCGGGATGGCGAGCAGGATCTGCTTCTGCCGCGCGCGGATCCGCCGTCCCAGCCAGAACTCGGGCGCAAGGTAGCCGATACCTGCGCCCACGACGGCAAGCAGCACGCCCTCGAGCAGGTTGCCGCCGAGGATCCCGAACAGGAGGAACGCAACCGCGGCCACCGCGATCGCGATCACCACCTTGAGTCCGAGAAAGTCGCTGGTGCGCATGTTGCCCGGGTGGCCGGCCATGGCAAGGCGCTTCTCCGTGCGGCCGGCCTGGGTGGCGCTCGTGAGGCGCTGCGCGATCCCCGACAGCCGCTGCGCCAGGGGGCGGATCGTCCGCTCGAAGAGCGGCTGCTGGAGCTCGAGCTCCTCGAGGTTGCGCGCCTGCATGGTGCCGAGCTGAGTGAGGCGCGCCTGGACGGGGTCCACCGGCTGGGACTGGGCGATGCCGACGAAGACGAGCAGGATGCCGAGGGCGAGGACCGCGCCGACGACGATGGGCAGGATCGACATGGCTCAGACCTCGATGTCCACGATGCGCCGGATGATCATGAAGCCAGTGAGCATCGCGGTCAGCGCGAGCGCCAGCACGATCACGCCCAAAGGTAGCCCCAGCATCTCCGGGGGCTTCTGGAACATCGGCTTCATGAAGTTCGGGGCGATGATGTACAGGAGGCCGGCGAGGCCGAAGGGAAGGAATCCCACCACGTAGCCCGACATGCGCTGCTGCGCGGTCAGGGTGCGGATCTCGCCCTTGATGCGGATGCGCTCGCGGATCGTGAAGGCGATCGAGTCGAGGATCTCCGCGAGGTTGCCGCCGACCTGGTGCTGGATCGAGATGGCGGTCACCATCAGCTCGAGGTCGTCCGAGCGGACCCGCCGGAGCATGTTCTCGAGCGCCTGGTCGAACGGAAGACCCAGGTTCACCTCCCGGATGACGCGCCCGAACTCGGTCGAGATCGGGGGCCGCGTCTCGCGTACCACCATCTCCACCGCCTGGAGGAACGAGGAGCCTGCCCGCAGCGCGTTCGCGATGAGCGTGATCGTGTCGGCGAGCTGGCCGTTGAACGCCTTGAGGCGGCCGGCCCGCCGGCGGCTCAGCCAGAACCGGGGGAGCATGAACCCAATCACCGCCCCGATCACCCAGACGAGCGGGCTCGAGAAGGCCTGGATGAAGGGGCTCAACAGGATCATCAGGAGCGGAATCCCGAGCGTGCTCCCGATCCAGATCGCCAGGTACTCGCTCACCTTGAGCCGCAGGTCCGCACGGGCGATGTCCCGGGCCAGGTTGGCGCCGAAGTCGCGCGCCTCGATCCCCCGGTTGAGGGTCGCCATCGCCGCCGAGTTCTGCAGCATGTCCGTGATGGACGGTGCGGCGGCCTTCTTCTTCTGTTCCGGGGTGCGTGCCGAGGCATACCGCTCCAGGCGCTCGGACACGCTGGAGCCACGGGCGCTGGCGAGGCCGATCGCGACGAGCAGGATGGCGAGACCGGCCACCACGGCCAGGATGAAGACCACCGGGTTGCTCATCTCGCCACTCCCCCGCGCATGGGCCGTGCGCGCCTAGTAGTTGAACCCGAAGAGCCCGGGCGGCAGGTGGATGCCCGCCACCTCGAACTTCTCGACGAACTTGGGCCGGATCCCGGTGGGCCGCAGGCGGCCCTGGATCTCGCCCTCCACCACGCCTGTCTGCTCGAAGACGAACACGTCCTGCATCACGATCACATCACCTTCCATCCCCTGGACCTCGGTGATGTTCACGATCTTGCGGGTGCCGTCCTTCAGGCGGTTCTGGTGGACGATCAGATCGACGGCCGACGCGATCTGCTCGCGGATGGCCCGCAGCGGCAGCTCCACGCCGGCCATCAGGACCATCGTCTCGAGGCGGGCGAGCATGTCGCGCGGGGTGTTCGCGTGGCCGGTGGACATCGAGCCGTCGTGGCCGGTGTTCATGGCCTGCAGCATGTCGAGCGCCTCGCCCGAGCGGACCTCGCCGACGATGATCCGGTCGGGGCGCATGCGCAGCGCGTTGCGCACGAGCTCGCGGATGGGGATAGCGCCGCGACCCTCGATGTTCGGCGGGCGCGACTCCAGGGTGACCACGTGCTCCTGGCGCAGCTGGAGCTCGGCCGCGTCCTCGATGGTGACGATGCGCTCGTCGTTGGGGATGAACGAGCTGAGGACGTTCAGGGTGGTGGTCTTGCCGGAGCCCGTGCCGCCGGAGACGAAGACGTTGAGGCGGGCCTCCACGCACGCCTTCAGGAAGTCGAACATCTCCGGGGTGGCGGTGCCGAACCGGATGAGATCGTCCACCGTGAACGGCGACGCCGCGAACTTGCGGATCGTCAGCACCGGCCCCACCAGGGAGAGCGGCGGGATGATGGCATTGACGCGCGAGCCGTCCGTCAGGCGGGCGTCGACCATCGGCGAGGACTCGTCCACGCGGCGACCGATGGGGGCGATGATCCGGTCGATGATCCGCATCACGTGGTCGTCGTTCTGGAAGACCACGTTGGTGAGCTCGAGCTTGCCGGAGCGCTCGATGTAGACCTGGCG
>JAJYLG010000058.1 GCA_021787985.1 Chloroflexota bacterium | reverse complement strand
ACCGAAGTACTGTGACTTGAAGGCGAGTGGGCTCCGCTTGAAGTCCTGGAAGTCGACGGCGCGGACTTGTCTCGTCCCTGGTCCGGAGGGCCCCTGCGACACCACGGCCTCCTTACTGCCGCCGCGCTCGCCCGTCGCGTCTCCCCCGAAGGCGACCGTCTGGGCGATGGTCTTCCCCGGCGGCGGCGACCAATCGGCCTGCGCCTTCGGAGTGTGCCCGCCAGGCTGGTGGATGACGAAGCGGTTCCAGCGCGTGCCGTCCGGCACCGAGTCGGCCCGCGTCCCTTGCGGCGTGGCCGTCTGTTGCGCCGCCGGCTCGCCCAGCGCGTGCGGCCTCTTGTCCGGGCTGTCGGCCCCAAAGCCGCCGGCGACCCCGATGATGATCCCCGTCGTCGCCGCCGCGGCCACGGCCGCCAGCAAAGCGCCCAGCGCCAGCAGCGTTACCCGACCGCCCATCGCGCTTCTCCCCGGTCCGCCGCCGCACCCCGGCAGCGCACCGCGCTTCTTCGACGCACCAACATGCGACGCCTCCTTGACAAGACGGTTCGCGTAATCCGGACGTTCTGGGGTCAATGTTGTGACTGGCCGCAGCCATGCCGCAAGTAACGAAAGATTACAGTCCTAACGAGCTCCTGCGAACACTCACGCTTTCCGCGAACGCTCTGCTCGACCTTGCGCAGCCGTGCCCGCGACGCGGCCGCGTGCCTCAACGGCCACGCGGCCGCGCGCGTCCGATTGCCGAGACCGCAAAGGGAGCGGACGGCGCAGAGCGGGCAACAGGAACGGCGCCCCTACTCCCGCACTGGCCGCCAGCGGCTGCCCTCCGGCGTGTCCTCCACCGCGATGCCCAGCTCCGACAGCCGGCCGCGGATCTTGTCCGCCACCGTGAACTGCCGCAGCGCCCGCAGCTCCTGCCGCACCTCGAGCAGCAGCTCGATGAACGGCACGGCGTCCGCTGCCGCCTCCTCCTCTGCCTCCGCCGCAAGCGCCAACCCCAGCACCGATGCGAGCTCGCGTAGCGTCGCCTGCGCCGCGCGCACGTCCTGACCGGCGTCACGGCCGCGGTGGACGGCGTGCGCCAGCTCGAAGAGGACCGCCACCGCCCCGGGCGTGCCCAGGTCGTCGTCCATCGCCTCGATGAAGCGGCGGCGGAACGGCTCGGAGTCGAAGGGCTCGCCACGCCCGGGCAGCTCGGCGTTCGCGGCGGAAGCCAGGCGCTGCACGCCCCGCCGCATCGACCGCAGCGCCTCGTCGGTGAAGTTGAGCGGGCTGCGGTAGTGCGAGGTGAGCACGAACAGCCGGAAGGCGTCGGCGCCGTAGCGCTCGATCGCCTCGCGCATGCCGACGGTGTTGCCCAGGCTCTTGCTCATCTTCTCGCCGTTGAGCAGCATCCAGCCGTTGTGCACCCACCAGCGGGCGAAGGGCTTGCCGGTGTACGCCTCGCTCTGCGCGATCTCGTTCTCGTGGTGAGGGAAGATGAGGTCCGCCCCGCCGCCGTGGATATCCAGCGTCGCGCCCAGGTACCTGAGCGCCATGGCGGAGCACTCGATGTGCCATCCCGGGCGACCCGGCCCCCACGGGCTGGGCCACGCCGGTTCGCCGGGCTTGGCGGCCTTCCACAGCGCGAAGTCGCCCGGATGCTCCTTGCGCTCGTCCGAGTCGACGCGTGCGCCGGCGACCATCGACTCGAGCGCGCGGTGGCTCAACCTGCCGTAGTCGGGCTTGCGCGTGACGCGGTAGTACACGTCGCCATCCACCCCGTAGGCATAGCCGCGCTCCAGCAGCCCCTGGATCATCTCGACGATCGCCGGGACCTCCTCGGTGACGCGCGGGTAATGGTGCGCGGGCAGCACGTTGAGCGTGCGCAGGTCGCGCAGGTAGCTCTCGACGTACTGCCCCACGAGCGTGCCGGTGTCGACCCCGGCGCGGTTGGCCCGCTGGATGATGCGGTCGTCGATGTCGGTGAAGTTCTGCACGTGGCGCACGCTGAGGCCGCGGAACTCCAGATACCGGCGCAGCACGTCGAAGACCACCGCCGACATCGCGTGACCGGCGTGCGGCTCGTCGTAGGGCGTCAGCCCACAGACGTAGAGCAGCACGGTGTCGCCACCGGGATGGAACTCCTCCGCCCGCCGGCTCAGCGTGTTGTACAGCTTCACAAACGCTCCTCCTCGGGCCGCGCGCCCACCAGCCCGATCGCCGCTCGCAGGCCGGCGAGCTCCGTATCGAGGGCCGCGATCCGTTTCTCGATCGCTTCCATGCGGTCCCACTCCGGATCGGGCAGCCGCAGGCGCGTGTCATCGCCGGGGTCCTGATACGCCACCACATGCGCCGGCACGCCCACCACCGTGGCGTAGGGCGGCACGTGGCTCACCACCACCGAGCCGGCGCCGACGCGGGCGTGCGCGCCGATGCGCACGTCGCCGATGATGATCGCCCCGGCACCGACCACCACCCCGTCCTCGAGCGTGGGGTGGCGCTTCCGCCGCTTGAGGCTGGTGCCGCCCAACGTGACCCCCTGGTAGAGCGTCACATCGTCGCCGATCTCGGCCGTCTCGCCGATGACGACGCCCATCCCGTGATCGATGAACAGCCCCTCGCCGATACGGGCGCCGGGGTGGATCTCGATGCCGGTAAGCCCGCGTCCGAGGTGGCTGATGAGCCGGGGCACGAGGGGCAGGCCCTGGCGATGCAGCCAGTGCGCCACGCGGTGGCTCTGGCGCGCGTGGAAGCCGGGGTAGGCGAGCAGCACCTCGAGGCGGCTGCGCGCGGCCGGGTCACGGGCGAGCGCGGCGTCGAGGTCGCGTTTGATACTGCGGAGCAGGCGGAACATCGGGCAATCCTCCCTGGGCGAGTGATACGACACGCGCGGGGCCGGTCCGCCCTGGGCGGACCGCCCCTGACGACACCTGCACGTGCCCACTCCCCTCATTCCGCGCGCTCCAGCAGAACCACCGCGTGGCACGCAATCGCCTCGCCGCGGCCGACCGCGTCCACGCCTTCATTCGTCTTGCCTTTGACGCTCACTCGTCCGGCGTCCACCCCCAGCAGAGATGCGATGCGCGCCCGCATCTCCTCGACGCGCGGGCCGATGCGCGGCTGTTCCGCGATCACCGTCAGGTCGGCGTTCGCCACCCGCCAGCGGAGGAGGGCGATGCCGGCCATCACCTCTTCGAGGATGCGGCTGCTGTCCATTCCGCGGTAGCGGTCGTCATCCGGCGGGAAGTAACGACCGATGTCACCGGCGGCGGCCGCGCCGAGGACGGCGTCCGCCAACGCGTGCAGCACGACATCGCCGTCGCTGTGACCGCGCAGCCGAGGATGGCCCGCGAAGGCAATGCCGCCGAGCACCAGCTCGCCGCCCTCGCCCCACCGGTGGAGATCATAGCCGACTCCGACCCGCACGCCGCTCATCTCACGACCCGGACCGCGCGCCGTCGCAGCAGCGCGTCGGCCAGCTCGATATCGCCGGGCGTCGTGACCTTCACGTTCCACTGCGGCGCCGCGCACAGTCGTACGGCCACGCCCAGCCGCTCCACCATCGCGCAGTCGTCGGTCACGTCTTCCTGCACCGTGTCGTACGCCCGCACGAGCAGCTCGTAGCGGAAGGCCTGCGGCGTCTGCACCGCCCATAGTCCCTCGCGCGGCACGGTCCGCAGCACGGTATCGCCCTCACCGGCGAGCTTGAGCGTATCGCTGACCGGCGCGGCGGCGGTGGCGGCGCCGGTGTGCTCGGCGGCGGCCAGCACGGCCGCGATGATCTGCGGCGTGACGAGCGGGCGAGCGCCGTCATGCACCACCACCCAGTCACGCGGCTCGGCGGTGTCGAGGCCGGCGCGCACGGAGTCCTGCCGCCGCGCGCCACCCAGGGTGGTGCGGGTCACCTTGCTGAAGCGTGCCTTCGCCAGCAGGTCGCGCACGGCGTCCGCCCGCTCGCGTGCCACCACCAGCGTGATCGACTCGACCGTGTCCGCCCGCTCGAAGGCGGCCAGCGTGTGCCAGAGCAGCGGCTTGCCGGCGAGCGGAACGAGGAGCTTGTCCTGCCCCATGCGCCGGGACGCTCCGGCGGCGACGAGAATCGCGGCTGCGTGCATGGCCCGATCGTACGGGGTCGCACGACCTCCGGCCATCGGCCGGGTGCCGGTGCGGCCGCCGGTACGGTATTCTCCGGCATGCCATACTGCACGGCAGGAAGCACAGCGCGGCCACCAGGGAGGTTCGAAGCGGGACATGCGCGCCGTCATGTACAAGGGCAAAGAGGCGATGGTGGTGGAGGACGTGCCCAAGCCCACCATCCAGGACCCGCTCGACGCGATCGTGCGCGTCACCACCACGGCCATCTGCGGCTCCGACCTGCACCTCTGGCACGGCCGCGTCCCGCTGCCGCCCGGCTTCAGCTTCACCGTCGGGCACGAGTTCGTCGGCGTCGTCGAGGAGGTCGGCGACAAGGTCATCGACTTCAAGCCGGGAGACCGCATCGTCGTGGCGTTCAACACGTCGTGCGGGCGCTGCTTCTACTGCAAGCGCCGCATGCCCAGCCAGTGCGAGCGCGGGCAGATCTTCGGCTTCGGGCAGCTCAACGGCACCCAGGCGGAGCACGTACGCGTGCCGCTGGTCGATACCTCTTGCGAGAGGATCCCGGACGACCTGACCGACGAGCAGGCGATCTTCGTCGGCGACATCTTCAGCACCGGCTTCTTCGGCGCGGAGAACGGCGAGATCAAGCCGGGCGACTCGGTGGCCGTCGTCGGCTGCGGCCCGGTGGGCATCTTCGCCCAGATGAGCGCGCGGCTCTTCGGCGCGGCCCAGGTGATCGCGCTCGACATGGTGCCGGAGCGGCTGGAGCTGGCCGAGCAGGCCGGAAGCATCCCGGTGGACGTGAGCAAGACGAACGCGCAGGCGGAGGTGCGCAGGCGCACCGCCGGCCGGGGCGCGGACGTGGTGATCGAGGCGGTCGGCAACTTCAAGGCGCTGGAGAGCGCGTTCTCGTACGTGCGCAAAGGCGGGGTGATCTCGGTCGTCGGCGTGTACGTCGAGCCGGAGTTCCCGCTGCCCATCGGCCGCTTCTGGGGCCAGAACCTGACGCTCAAGGCGGGCGTCTGCAACACGAAGAACTACATGGCGCAGCTCATCCCGCTGATCCAGCAGCGGAAGGTCGACCTGACGAAGATCGTGTCGCACACGCTGCCGCTGGAGCAGGCGCCGCAGGGCTACCGCCACTTCGCCGAGCACACCAACCGCACGACGAAGGTGCTGCTCAAGCCGTAGGGGCGCGGCGTGCCCGCCCTCGGCGGTGAGCGGCCTGCCTGCCAGCAGGCAGGCGGCTACCCGTTGTAGCGCGGGTACGACCCAAAGACTTTGAAGAAGTTGCAGCGGGCGCGCACACGCTCCAACACCGCCGCCAGCAGCGGGTCCGCGCGGTGCCCTTCGCAGTCCACCAGGAAGATGTAGCGGCCGAGCTGCTCGCGACTGGGCCGTGACTCGATCTTCGTCAGGTTGATCTGTTCGCCGGCGAACTCCTGCAGCACGGCCACCAGCACGCCGGGGCGGTCCTCCGCCACGGAGAAGGCGATGCTCGTCTTGTCATGGCCGGTCGGCGGCCCGTCCTCGGGCGCGAGCACCACGAAGCGCGTCTCGTTCGTGTCGCTGTCCTGGACGCCGTGCGCCAGCACCTCGGCGCTGTACAGCTCGGCGGCGCGGCGAGCGCCGATAGCGGCCGCGCCCGGCTGAGCCAGCGCCGTCTCCACCGCGGCCGCGGTGCTCATCGCAGGCTCGACCCGCGCGTTCGGGAAGCAGCGCTCCATGAACCGCCGGCACTGCGCCAGCGCCTGCGGGTGCGAGTAGATCACCTGCACGTCCGGGGCGGGAGTCCCCGGCGCCACGAGCAGGCAGTGCTCGATCGGCACCACCAACTCGCGGGCGATCCGCAGCCGCGACTCGTGGATCAACACGTCCAGCGTCTCCGTGACCGAGCCCTCGATCGAGTTCTCGATCGGCACGACGCCTTCGTCGGCCATGCCCGAATCGACCGCCATGGCCACCGCCGCGATGCGTGGCAAGGGCAGCAGATCGCAATCTGCGCAATGCTGCAGCGCGGCCTGCTCGGCGTAGGTGCCACGTGGTCCGAGGAAGGCGAGCCGCGTCCGCGTCACGTCGGGTGCGTGGCGGGCTGCCCGCACAGCACACGGCGCAGCGCCGGCTCGGCCTCGGTCGGCGTCACCGCCACCGCGGCCTCCTCGACGCTGATACGTGTGTCGGGCGTGGCCGCGCGTGGGGTACCGTCGGCGCTGATCACCAGCGTCACGATCACCCCCGGCGGCAGCGCGAGGTCGGCGATCCGCTTGCCGACCGCCGGCGAGCCGGTGGGAACCCGCACCTCGACGAGCTGCAGCTCGCCGGCGCGGAGCGAAAGCAGCGGGATAGCGTGGTACGTGGGCATCTCGGACTCGATCTGCGCGAGGATGGCGGAGGTCGCCGACACGGTGGCGTCGATCCCGAGCCTCTTGAATATGGCCTCGTTGCGCGGGTTGTTGATGCGCGCGATCGTGCGTGGGACGTGGTAGCGCACCTTCGCGAGCTGGCACACGGCCAGATTGTCCTCGTCGTCGCCGGTCACCGCGATGACCATGTCCGCGCGGCTGGTGCCGGCGTCGCCCAGCGACTCCTCCGCCTTGCCCACGAGCACGATGTCGCCGAGCTCGTCCGCGATCTGCTCGGCGCGTCGCGGGTCCTCCTCGATGACGAGCACCTCGTGCCCTTCCTCAAGCAGGCCCTTGGTCAGGTAGTAACCGACTTTCCCACCGCCACCCACGATGATGTACACGGTCAGACTCGCTCACCGAGCAGGCTACCCAGCAGCAGCTCCGTCGAGATCACCGCCGGACAGAAGGTATCGATCCCGAGATCGCGGTAGAACTCCGCGCGCGACGGGTCCTTGATGCGACAGACCACGTGCGCGACGCCAAAGATGTGGCGCGCGATCTGTGCCGCCATCGCGTTGCGGTTGTCCCCCTGGGTTACCGCCACGAAGACGTCGGCGCTGGCGACGCCGATCCGCCGCTGCACGTCCTGGTCGATCCCGTTGCCGACGCGAGCCTTGCCCTTGAAGTCGTGGCGCAGGAAGCGCCGAAAGGCCGACTGCGCCAGATCGAGCACGATGACCTCGTGCCCCCGCCGATCGAGCTGCGTGGCCAGCTCGGCCCCGGTACGACCGCAGCCCATGATCACCACGCGCATCCGATCACTCCCGGGCGGCGAGACGGTGCACCCACACCTGGCACGGCGCGTTGCGCAGCACAAACGCCGTGGTGCGTCCGACCTCGAATTGCCCAAACGGCTCGCGGTACTCGATTCCGAGCACGATCGCGTCGACGTTGCGGTTGGTCGCCTCGTCCACGATGGCGTGGCACGCCTCGCGCGCCTGCAGGAGCGCGGTATCGACATGTGGCGCGTCCATGCGCTCCGCGACGTGCTCCGCCTCCGATAAGTAACGCGCGCCCTGCTCCGCCTCGATCGTCAGGTCCGCGTCGAGCGGGAGGCCGCGCGCTACCTCGATCACGTGGACGATGTGCACGTTGCCCTTGTTGCGCTTGGCGACGGCGGACGCCAGCGCCACGGCCTCCATGCTCGCGCGCGAGCCGTCCGTCGGCACCAGCAAGTCCCGCACGTCCACCAGGCCGCGGGTCTTGGCGCCTGCCTGTCCCTTGTCGCGAACCATAGCGCCCTACCTGTCGCTTCCCCTGCGGATACCACGTCAGTATAGAGAGGCGATTCATGCTACACAATGCGCCAGCGGGACTAGCTGGGTGCTGAAAAATCCGTTTCGACCATCCCCCACCCCTTCCTGGCCGGGAAGGGGGTGGCTCATGTATCTGGGAGACACCCAAGGCCCCAGCCAGACGAGCTTGGCCCTTCTGGGCTCCCCTTTCTCGCGGCCCGCTAGCTGCTCCGTTCCACGAGCTGGCGCGCGTATCGTACCAGCCCCAGCGCGACCAGGAGCATCCCCACGATCCCTCCCGAGTTCGCCAGGTCGCCCGCCACCACCAGCCCGGCGAACACCAGCACCACTCCAAGCATCCACGCGACCCACGACATCACCGGGACCGTGCCCACGATCCCACCGTATGCCCCGCACGCCGGCGCGACAATCGCGGTCCGCCGCCTACCATGGACAGGAGACCGAGCCGGCCATGCGATACCCGAGGCAACAACCCGACGTCCTGCCTCCCGAAGGCGATACGCGGCAGCTCGCGGCCGCGCCACGGCCGCATCCTTCCGCCCCGGCGCCACTCGGACCCGACGGCCCACCGAGGTTGCGCGGCGTCCTGCAGCCCGACCCGCGCCTCGTGTTCGTCGGCATCAATCCGTCCACCTACTCCGCCGACCACGGACATCACTTCGCGCGGCCGGGCAACGCCTTCTGGCGGCTGATGCGCGAGGCCGGGATGATCCCGCCCGACTGGGGCCCGCAGCAAGACGGTCGCCTTCCCGAGCTCGCGATGGGGGTCACGAACGTGGTCGAGCGGGCCACCGGTAGCGCGCGAGCGATCACGCCCGCCGAGGCCGCGACCGGCGGCAAGCGGCTGCTGGCCGAGATGGAAGCCTGCCGGGCCCGAGCCGTTTGTTTCGTCGGCGCCACCGCCTACCGCTGGGCCACCGGTCGGCAGCCCGTGGGTTGGGGACGCCAACCGCTACCGTACGCCGGCGCCGACTGCTTCGTCATGCCGAGCACCAGCGGCCGCGCCAACCGCTGGCAGCACCAGCGGCGCGAGGTGATGCAGGAGCTGCGCCGTTACCTGGCCGATAGCTCCTGACCGCCCGTCGCCCAGCGCACCACCGCCGGGCGGTGCAGCGGTCGGTCGCGCAGCACCAGCTTCCCGTCGTCCTCCACCAGCAGCCGCTCCATGGCGGTCGCCAGTCGTTCGTCGGCCGCCGTCCCCGGCGTCACGAAGAGCCGATAACGCAGCCGGTCGTGGGCGTCCTCCGGCGCCCCTACCGCGGGAACGGGGACGGGCGGCAGCATCGTCACGTCGGGGTAGATGTCCAGCGACCAGAGCACGTCCAGCAGCTCGCGCAGGCATGGCAGCCGCAGTCGCTCCTGGCCGTGAACGAGCGGCCAGAATGCGCCGAGCGCGAACTGCGGCGGGTCGGCAAATACCACCACCGCGGCCCAGCGCCGTGCCGCGCGGCTCATCCGCAGGAGGAAGTCCTCGATCTCGCGCGCGGTGTACGTGACGTGCGAGGCGAACGCGGCATCCGCCTCCAGCTTGGGCGCGTCCTCCCAGCGACTCTCCACGACGCGAACGTTGGTGATGCCGGACTCCGCCGCCTGCTCGGTAAGCGCCGCGCGCATCGACTCGCTCGGCTCGACGGCGATCACCTCGCGCACGCGCAGCGCCAGGGGCAACGCGTACCGCCCGCCGCCGGCGCCGATGTCGAGCAGCACGTCCTCACGCCCGAGATCCGCACCGAGCGCCCCCACCACCGGGTCGCCCTCGCGCCGTGGGTCGTCGCGAAAGAACGCCGCCAGCGGCCGCCAGAAGTCCCCTGACAGGTCCCAGCTCGGGTCCCTGACGCCGCGCGTCTGCTGCTCCTCCGCCTCTACCATCGCCCGCCAGCGGTCGCCTGCGGCGGTCATGAGCGGAAGTAGAAGGGGTTGGCCAGCGCCGCCACCACCTCGCCGCGCTCCGGCGCGCCCCGGAACCCCCGCAGCTCGACGCGCGCGTAGCGGGCGTCGCCCGGCCGCGCGACCAGCTCCACCCGCTCGTCGTCACCCACCACCCGGTGCTCAGCCAGCACGCCCCGGTCCGAGCGAACCAGCAGGCGGTGGCTCCCTCCGCCGTGAACGTGGCACCGCAGACGGAGGGGGACGTCTCGTGGTGCATCATCGCCGGGCAGCAGCCCACCGTCGTCCCCGCCGCGTACGTCGAGCCGTTGGCGGTTCGGCTCGCTCGTGATTACGGCGTGCCCCGCCGCGATCGCTTCCAACAGTGCTGACACCGTGACCTCCTGCTTGACAAATAGCCAGGTCGTGGGCTGGCCCGGCCCGTGCGAGTGGCGCGGCCGGGCCGGCGGCACCGAGTGCGTGTCGCTTCCTCCCACGGCCGCGACGCGCAGCCCCTTCGCCAGCAGTCGCTCCCAGCGGGCCAACGACTCCTCGTTCCGCCAGCGCCAGGGCGCCTGCCACACCTCCATACAACGAAATGTCTCCGGCTCGGGGAAGCGCCAGTCCGGGCCGTCGCGCTTCGGGTGATTGGCCGAGAGCAGCGCGCCACGCTCGCCCAGCCAGCGGCGCAGCCGCTCGAGCTGCTCCCAGTCCTCGCAGCGAAAGTCTGCCAGCTCGCTCAGCCCCCAGGTGTTGGCGTGACCGAGGTAGGTGGTGACCTCCTCGCCCGGGATCAGCGGCAGCCCGTGGCGCGCGCTCAGCTCCGGCAGCTCCGCATGATGGCTGACCGTGTTGTGGTCGGTTACCGCCAGGTACTCGAGACCGCGGGCGCGCGACGCCGACACGAGCTCCTCGGCGGTGTTCTCGCCGTCGGAGTGGTGGGTATGAGTATGGAGGTCGCCCGGCACCCAGCGCGGACCGGGCGCCGGCCAGCGCTCCGGCCGCGGCGGCGCCGGGCCAGTTCGTGGCCGTTCCTCCGGAGGGTCGGGCCGGAGTGCGTCCACCACGGCGGCGACCTGCAGCCAGTAGTGCGTGCCGCATGGGACCTCGGACAATCCGAGCAGCGCCTGCCAGCGCCCGGGTGGTAGCGAGCCCGGCAGATAGCCAGGTGTCGCCCTCCGCGGCTCGATCCAGATGGCGCGCCGTGACGTGCCGCTCCAGCCGCGGAACCCGTCCGGCGCGAGGAAGTCGCTGCCACGCGGGTCGTAGAGCCCCAGGTCGAGCTGCACCGAGCCGGGCGCGTCCACGTTCGGCGGCGCCATCCCGGTGTAGTGAAGGACCAGCTCCAGCCGGCATACGCCTGCCGGCAGCTCGAACGGTAGCAGCCGGTAGCGCCCGCGCTGCGCGTCGTCGGGCGTGATCTCGCCCTCCAGCACGAGGTCGTAGCGCATCGCGCCTCCCCGCACCAGTGTCGCACGGACGCGGTTGCCTGTTCGCGCGCAGTCCGTACCATGCGGGGTGATGGCAGAGCGCAAGGTCATGTCCCTGCCCGAGGCGGTGGAGCGCTTCGTCCAGGACGGCGACACCGTCTACTGCGGCTATCTCATGCTGCCGATGGCGCTGGTAATGGAGCTGGTCCGCCAGCGCAAGCGGCACCTCGAGCTCGTGGGTGCCAGCCTGGTGTATCAGGCCACGATGCTCGTCCTGGCGGGCTGCGCCGACCGCGTCCGCACCGGCTACATCCAGGGCGCGCTCCGGCCGGGGTCGATCACCGAGCGCATGGCCGACGGGCGGCTCCGTTTCGAGGACTACAGCAACCAGGGCATCGCCCTGATGCTGATGGCCGGCGCGCTCGGCATTCCCTTCATCCCCACGCGCTCCTTTCTCGGCACCGACTACCTGGCGCCCGAGAACCAGCACCACACGGGCCATTACCCCGGCTACCGCAAGTGGCAGGAGATGGAGTCACCCTTCGACGGGCAGAAGGCGGTGCTCCTGCCCGCCCTCCGACCGGACGTGACGATCATGCACGCGCAGCGCGCCGACGAGGAGGGCAACATCCAATGGTGGGGCCACAAGGGCGACGCCCGTTGGGCCTTCTGGGCCGCGCGCCGCCTGATCGTGACCGTGGAGGAGATCGTTCCCAGCGACGCCGTGCGCAGCGACCCGGACCGCACGGCTGTGCCCGCCAGCCGCGTTGCGGCCGTCGTCCACTGCCCGTACGGCGCCCATCCGAGCGGCGTCGCGGGCTTCTACGACTTCGACTACCGCTTCGTGGGCGAGGTGCTCGCCCCGGCGCTCGACAGTGACGCGGCGTTCGCGGCATTCCGCGGCGAATGGATTGACGCCTGTCCCACGCATGACGCCTACCTGGAGCGCGTCAAGGCGCGCTACGGCCCCGACGCCCTCGACGTGCTGAAGGCCGAGCCGCATCGCCCGCTGCTCCCCGTCGACTACGGTTTCGCTCCCTGGTTCAACCTGCCGGTGCGGGAGGACATCCCGTGAGCGGGGCGCGCCCCGAAGACTACACGTTGGCCGAGATGATGTGCATCGCGGCGGCGCGGCTCTTGCCCAGCCAGGGCAACGCCCTCGCGGGCCTCGGCCCGCCGATCCTGTCCGGAGTCCTGGCCAAGGTCCTCTACGCGCCGGACCTGACCTTCTCTACCGAGGTCGGCGCCATCGACTGGCGGCCCGATCCGGCCACCGCGACCCGCGCCCCGGTCGGCATCCACGACGAGCTGCTCAACGTCAACGTCGCGCTTACCAGCGACATGATCGAGTCGCTGGGAACGTACCTGATGGGCGGCAACGTCGACGTCGGCCTGCTGACCGGCGCCCAGGTGGACCGCTTCGGCAACCTCAACGTCCTCTGCTTGGGACCGTACGAGCAGCCCGCCCGCCGATTCGCCGGCACTGGCGGCAACACCGAGATCGCCGGCCTGTCGGGCGCCGTCGTCATCCTCATGCCGCAGGAGCCGCGGCGCTTTGTCGAGCGGTGCGACTTCATCACCAGCGCGGGCTACATCAGCGGTCCGGGCGCTCGCCGGCGCGCCGGTCTCAGACCCCAGGGGCCCAACTACGTCGTCTCCACCATGGGCGTCTACCAGTACGACACGCCGGACGGTGGCGATTCCGGGAGCTGCGAGCTGGTGCTGTCGGGCGTGTTCCCCAACGTCGACCCGGAGGTCGTGCAGGCGCTGGTGCCGTGGCCGCTGAAGCTCGCCGACCGCATCGACCTCGTACCACCGCCGACCGTGGAGGAGATCCGTTGGCTGCGGCGGCTTGACCCCTACCGCTACTACCTCACGCCCGGCCGCTACTGACCGGTCCGCCCTCCTCCCGGTAGGCCCAGTCGAGCAGCTCGACCACGTGCATCACGCGCGCCGGGCGGCGCCGCGCGCGCAGGCCGTTCTCCAGTTGCAGCATGCAACCGGGGTTGGCCGTGAGCACCACCTCCGGCCCCGCTTCGCGGACCTCCTCCATGCGGCGTTCGAGCAGCCGGGCCGACATCTCCGGCTCGACGAGGTTGTAGACGCCCGCCGAGCCGCAGCAGAGGTCTGGGTGCGCCATCTCGTGGAGCTCCACGCCCGGAATGATGCGCACCAGGTCGCGCGGCGCCTGCCGGATGCGCTGGGCGTGCGCCAGGTGGCACGAGTCCTGGTAAGTCACCCGCAGCCGCAGAGGACGCTTCGGCGGCTCCACGGGCAGCGCCGCCAGGTACTCTGTCGCGTCACGCACCATGGCGGCGAGGCGCGCCGCGTCCCGGTCCCCCGGCAGCAGCTCGCCGTACTCCTTCATCGCCGAGCCACAGCCAGCCGCGTCGACGAGCACGGCGTCAACGCCCGCTGCCAGAAAGGCGCGCACGTTGCGCTTCGCCAGCACACGCGCGGCCTCGCGGTCGCCTTGGTGAGCCAGCAGCGCCCCGCAGCACGCCTGGGACCGCGGCGCGACGACCTCGACGTTGTTGCGCCGCAGCACACGCACCAGGGCGTCATGGGTCGTCGGGTACAGGTATGGCATGACACAGCCGGTCAGCAGGGCGACACGGGCTCTGGGCGCGGGCAGCGGTGGAAGCGCGGGCATCGAGAAAGGCGCCGACCCAAGGCGGGGCGCCTGCGCCTCTACCTCGGCCAGTCGCCGCGACACGCGCCGCAGCACGCCGCTGCGGCGGAGCGCCGTCTGCGCGCCGCTTGCCTGGTACGCGCGCAGCCCAGCGAACGCCCAGCGCAGCAGCCGCGGGTGCGTCAGCACGGTGCGCAGCGCGTGCGAGCGCCGGTCGAGCGAGCGGTCGTCGCGGCGCCGCGCCGGCAGCAGCCCCGCGCGGACCGTCTCGATGATGCGGCCAAAGGCGACCGAGGACGGACAGGCCGCCTCGCACGCCCGACACGCCAGGCAGCGGTCCAGATGACCCAGCGTCGCCGCCGTCGGCTCGACCCTGCCGGACTCGACCGCCCGCACGATGGCGATGCGGCCGCGCGGCGACTCGGTCTCCAGCCCCGTCAGCACGAACGTGGGGCAGTGCTGAAGGCACAGCCCGCAGTGGACACAGCGCGCCAGATCGGCCTCCAGCCGCTCGCGCTCAGAGGAGTCCAGCCTCAACGCGCCGTCCTGCACGACAACATGGTAGCGGGCGGCCAGCCAAGGTTCAGCATGCCGGCGCACGCGGACCGGATAGCCTCTGGCCCGGCCGTGCGTCGAACAGCAGCCGGCGCGTGATGGTCGGTCGTGGCGGGGCTCCACCGCGCAGGTCGTCGGCCAGTCCGTCCATGCGGCGGGCGATCAGCACAGCCAGCAGAACGGCCGCGCCTACTCCCTCGGCCGCGCCAGCAAACCCGAGGCAGAACAGCGGCGCCCCGGCGAAGCCCACCAGCACCCCGAGCGCTTGCCCACCCGGCAGGCGCGATCGCAGCACCACGCCGGCCGCGTACCACGCCAGCAGCCAGGCGAACGCCTGCCACGACAAGCCGAGCACTGCTCCGGTGGCCACCGCGACCGTGCGACCGCCGCGAAATCGCAGGAAACAAGAGTAGCCGTTGCCGACCGCCGCCGCCCCAGCCAGCGCGGCGAGCGGCCCACCCGCCCAGCCAGCCACCCGCGCAAGCCCGACCGGGCCGGCCCCCTGCGCGAAGCTCAGCGGCCCCGCGATCGCCGCCGGCAGGAAGCCCGCGTTCCGCCAGAGATTCGATGTCCCGGGATTGCCCGTTCCGAGCCGTCGCAGGTCGATGCCCCACGCGCGGCCCACGAGGTATGCCACCGGGACGGAGGCAAGCAGATACGCGCCGGCCGTCGCCAGGGTCACCACGGCGGGCGAAGGGCTCACGGCTCCCGGTACGCGCCCACGCCCACCATACCGTCGCCCGTATGCGCACGGACCGCGTCCGTCGCGGCAAGCGTCAGCAGCTCGACCGCGCCGAGCGCCGCCAGCCCGGACGCGAGCTCCTCGGCGGCGTCGGGCATGCCCGCGTGGAAGACGGCGGCGTGAAGCGCCCCGCCGGGCAGGCCGGCACACCCCCGCTGCATCGCGGCCACCGCCTGCCGCTTCGTCCGCGCCAACCGCCAGGGACGCACCACGCCGGCCGTCATGCGAAAGCACGGCCGCACGCCGAGCCGGCCACCTGCCCATGCCGCCACGCGCGGAATCCGTCCGCCGCGGCGCAGCGCCATCCAGTCGGACACCATGCCGTAGGTCACGATGCGCGGGATGATGGCGCGCGCCGCCGCTGCCGCCTCGTCGAGCGCGCCGGCGGCCCGCGCCGCCGCCAGCGCCACCAGCGCCAGGCCCCCCGTGGCGGTGGCGGAGTCGACCACCTCCACCCGCAGGTCGGCCAGCCGTTCCCGCGCCTGGCCGGACGCCAACAGCGCCGACTGGTAGGTGGCGCTCAGCCGCGCCGCGACGGTGAGCACCAGGACGCCCTTCACTTCCTTCCGGGGGAGGACCGCCTTCATCGCCTCCAGGTAGGTGCCGGGCGCCACGGCGCTGGTCCGGGCGCCGCGCTCCGCCGAGACGGCCGTACCCAGCGGCACCACGCGCAGCGGCAGGTCGCCGATCTCGCGCTGGCTGAGCAACGCGCTCTCGTCCACGAGCACGAGCGTCTCCACCCCCGCCGCGGACTCCCCCCGGTCGCTCCCCTGGCAGACCTTTCGTGCCAAACCGTCATGCCCGCCCTACGTTTCTCTGCGGTTACATCGTAACCCGAGGTAGCCCGACGATGACCGGCCGGAACGGGTACCACTGCCCCGGGTCGGCCCGCGCCGCCGCGAGCAGCGCGCGCGCCAGCGCCTCGGCCAGGGCGCGTGTGCGCGCGCTCTGAGCGTCGTCGCTCGCCCTGTCGCTGCCGCCCGGCCCGGGTGGCAGGCGGACGGGCGGCCCGATCACCACCCGGAAGCGCCCCGGCGCGAGCCGCCGGGTGGTGACCGGCAGGACGGGCGCGGCGGTTCGCGCCAGCAGCCGCATGCGCGCCTCGGGCAGCCGCACGCGCAGCCCGCCCGCCTCGACTTCCAACCTCCGCTCGGATTCTCCCGCCAGGTCCACCAGCAGCGCGACCGGACGTCCCTGCCGCACGGCGCGGAGCACACCGCGCGCTGCTCGCCTCGGCCCCACCGTCTCGACGCCCATCCGCGCCCGCGCGCGCACGACGAGCGCGTCCACCGCGGGTGGCCCGACGGGAGCGGCCACGGCCAGTAGGCGGTAACCGGCGGCGGCCGCGACTGCCCCCGCGATGTCCCAGTTCCCCTGGTGGAACAGGGCCAGCACGACGCCCCGCCCGCCCGCGACAGCGGCATCGAGGTGTGCCTTGCCCGCCACCTCGGCCCGCGACCAGACCGCGGCGGCGGCCAGCCGCTGGACCCATAGGAACTCCACGGCCAGCCGCCCGTATGAGACGAACTCCCGTAGCACCAGCCCCTCGGGCGGCCGCTGACCCAGCAGCAGGCCGAGCTGACGGCGCGCGGCCCGCCGCTGGCGGTGCATGACGGCATAGCTCACCACGCCGGCGGCCGCGCCGATGACGGACCGGGCCTCGTCGGGCAGGTCCGCCGCCAGCGCCGTGGTCAACCTGAACGACACGCGCAGGGAGCGATCGAGCGGCGAGGTCGCTTCGGCCGACCCACGTTGACATTCGTCGGGTCCCCACCTAGGATGAGTCAGAGAACACATGTTCGCGTCCGTGCGCGGGGAAGGTGCCGGGGTGGTAGAGCTCAGCGAGCGGCAACGGCGGATCCTCCAGTTCATCCGTAACTGGGCCGAGGAGCACGACTTCCCGCCCAGCATCCGCGACATCCAACAGGGCTGCCAGGTTTCCAGCACCAGCGTGGTCGACTACAACCTCCGGGGGTTGGAGCGCGCCGGGGTCATCCGCCGGCATCGCGAGGTCTCGCGCGCGATCGAGCTGTGCGACCGGGCGGCCCGCGGGCGCGGCGTGATCAGCGTGCCCCTCGTGGGCGCCATCGCTGCCGGCGAGCCGCTGCCTGTCCCCACGGCCGAGCACTGGAGCAGCGACGAGATCGACCGCGTCGAGGTGCCCGCGAACATGTTACGCGGCGCCCACGACGCATTCGCGGTCCGCGTGCGCGGTAGCTCCATGATCGACGCGCTGATCGACGACGGCGATATCGTCATCCTGCAGCCGGCGACGGACGTCAGCGACGGCGACATGGTGGCGGTCTGGCTTCGAACGCGACAGGAAACCACCCTCAAGCACATCTACCACGAGGGCAACCGCGTGCGCCTGCAGCCCGCCAACAGCACCATGCAGCCGATCTACGTCCCCGCGCACGAGGTCGAGGTCCAGGGGCGCGTCGTCGCCGCCCTGCGCCAGGCCTGACACCTCCGGCCCGACGGCCGTCCCGCCGTCCGCCTGTCCTGCCTGCGCCCACCGCTCGCGGGGTGCGCGACTACACTAGACGGTGCTGGGTTTCGCCTGGGAAGCGCCCGGCAGCCGAATGACTGCATCTGCTCTCGGCTCACCTCGACGCGGCCGCTTGGAATACAAGTGGGTGACCCTCTCCGTCACGACGATCGGCGCCGCCATGGCAGCGATCGACTCGTCCATCGTCATCCTCGGCCTGCCGGACATTATGTCCAGCCTGCACTCCGACCTCGTCACCATGGTCTGGGTGCTGATGGGCTACATCCTCATGAGCACCGTCTTCCTCGCCCTCTTCGGCCGCATGGCCGACATGTTCGGGCGCGTCAGGATGTACAACCTCGGCTTCATCGTCTTCACCCTCGGCTCCCTGCTGTGCGCGGCCGCGACCTCCGGCGAGGCGCTGGTCGGCTTCCGCCTCCTGCAGGGCGCCGGTGGCGCGATGCTGATGGCCAACTCGATGGCGATCATCACCGAAGCCTTCCCGCCCAACGAGCGCGGCCGGGCGATGGGTATCAATGCCATCACCTGGGGGCTCGGGGGAATCATCGGGCCGGTAGTCGGCGGGATCATCCTCTCGCTCGCCTCATGGCGATGGATCTTCCTGGTCAACCTGCCCGTCGGCATCGCAGGCACGGTCTGGGGCTACCTGGCGCTGCACGAGCTGAGCCGCCCCTCCCGCCGCGAACGGCTTGACCTGCTCGGGACGGTGCTCTTCAGCGGCGGCCTGGTCTGCCTGCTGCTCGCCCTCACTGAGGGCATCTCCTGGGGCTGGACCTCCGCCGGCATCGAGATGCTTTTCGCCGGCTTCCTCGTGCTGGCAGCCGCCTTCGTCGCCTGGGAACGCAAAGTGGAGGCCCCGCTCATCGACCTCTCCCTTTTCCGTGAACGGATCTTCACGTTCGGCACCGGGGCCGCCACGTTGCAGAGCCTGAGCATCTTCGCCGTGACCTTCCTGCTGCTCTTTTACCTGCAAGGCGTCAAAGGCTACTCACCGCTGACCGCGGCCTTCATGATCCTTCCGCTCCCGATGGTCCAGTCGGTGATCGGGCCGCTCGGGGGGCTCGCGGCGGACCGCGTCGGCGCGCGGCTGCCGGCCACGATCGGGCTGGTTCTGCAGGGGCTCGCCTGCCTGGTGCTGGCGCTGCTGCGGGCGGGGTCACCCTACCTGCTGCTCGTGCCGGGCCTGATCCTCCTCGGTCTGGGCGGCGGGCTGTTCTGGTCATCGAACACCAGCGCGGTGATGGGTGCGGCGCCGCCGCAGCGGCTCGGCATCTCCAGCGCCACGTTGGCCACCTTCCGCCAGTGCGGCATGGTCACCAGCTTCGCGCTCGCCCTGGCCGTCGCGGCGGCTACCATGCCGGCGAAGGCGGTGGGCGAGGTGTTCCTCGGCACCGGGAGCGACTTGGGCAGCCCGGCGCTGGCGCCCTTCGCCGCCGGCATGAGCCACGCGTTGCTCGTCTCGTTCGCGATCGTGCTCGCCGCGAGCGCGTTCACGCTGCTTGCCGGCGACACAGCGGAAGCCCGCCGCCGCAACGCCGACCGCCTCGCGGACACGGCCGCGGCGGAGCCCGCGCCCCGGGAAGCCGGCAGCGGTCGCTAAGCTACCGTCGCGCCGCGCCGGCGAGCCGCGCCACCAGCAGCGCCAGCGCAGTCTCTTCGTCTCGCTCGCCCCGCTTGACCGACCCGTCCGCCTCGAGCACGAGCTCAAGCGCGCGCTCGGCCCGTTCGGGAGGCACACGCTGCGCCCGCGCCATCAGGGCGCGTGCCGCCGCCTCGCTGCGCACACCGATGCGCGCCGCGGCCTGAGGCGCCGGAACTCCCTCCCGTGCGAGCTGGCCCGCCAGCAGCAGCCGCCGGTACTCGCCCGCGAGCCATCCGATGATGAGCTGCAGCGGCTGCCCGGCCCGCAGCACGGCGTCCGCCTGGGCCAGCGCCCGCCTGCGGTCACCCTGCGCCACGGCATGCACCAGGTCAGCGATGTGCGGCTCGCTCTCGCCGGCGACGAGCAGGTCGACGTCGGCCGCGGTGACGGCGCGGTCCGGCGCATAGCTGGCCAGCTTCTCCAGCTCGGACTGCAGCCGCCAGAGATCCGGCCGCTCGACCACGTCCAGCAGCCGCCGCGTGGCCGCCGCCTCCATCTCCAGGCCGAGACGCTCCGCGCGAGCGCGCACCCATGCCTCCTGCTCATGGCGCTGGCTGATCGGGTCGAACCGCTGGACCACCACGACGCCCTCGAGCGTCCGCAGCAGCGGGTTGCTGGCGCGCAACGCCCCTTCGACCAGCACGACCACCACTGAGTCCGGCAAGCCGGTCCCCAGCTCGCGCAGAAACACCCACGGCTCCACCGCCGCGGATTCCCGCTCGAACCGCCCGAGGAGCCCGCTCACGATCACCATCCGCCGCTGACCGAAGAACGGCAGGACGCGGCAGTGCGACTCCAGCTCGGCGGGCGCAACCTCGCGCCCATCGAGCCGCAGGGTGTTGTCGGGCAACGAACCGTCCGCGTCGAGTGACTCGCGCAGGTGATCGAGCGCCTCACGCAGGCTGAACGTGTCCTCGCCGCAGAGCAGCCGCAACATCCTTACTCTTCCACGGTTTTTTCGACGCGTTTATGGTCCGCTAACAACTGGCCCGGCGCCGCCCCGCACGATGACGGTAGCACAGGCGCAGAACCCAGCGGGCACCCGTCCCGCAGCCTTGGAGGAATCCCCAAAATGAAGCTGAACCGCAAGCTGCTCAAGATCGCCGCTCCCGCGACCGCCCTCGCGCTGATCGCGGCCGGCGGGGCGGCCGTCGCGCTGGCGCAGACCGGCGGGACGCCGTCCTCGACCGCGACCGCACAGGCCGCCACGCCCTCACCGACGACGACCCCGGGCAACGGCCCGCTGCACCCACGGCACGGACCTGGCATCGGTGAGGCGATCCGTGGGGAAGTCCGGGCCGCCGCCCAGGCGCTCGGCATCACCCCGCAGGAGTTGCTGCAGGACCTCAAGGGCGGCCAGAGCATCGCCGACATCGCCAAGGCCAAGAACGTCGACCTCTCTACCGTCGAAGCCGCCATGCTGCAGCCCGTCCAGCAGCGGCTCGACCAGGCGCTCAAGAACGGCAAGATCACCCAGCAACAGCACGACACCGTGCTGCAGAAGGCCCAGGACGGCATCGCCAAGCTGGTGCAGCGCACCGGCCTCGGCAAGGGTGAGCGTCACGGCCGCTTCGCGCAGGCGGCGCGAGCCGAGTTGGGCGCCGCCGCCCAAGCGCTCGGCATCACCCCGCAGGAGCTGCTGCAAGACCTGAAGGGCGGCCAGAGCATCGCCGACATCGCCAAGGCCAAGAACGTCGACCTCTCTACCGTCGAAGCCGCCATGCTGCAGCCCATCCAGCAGCGGCTCGACCAGGCGCTCAAGGACGGCAAGATCGACCAGGCCAAGCACGACACGCTGCTTCAGCAGGCCACGGACCGCATCGCCAAGCTGGTGCAGCGCAGCCGCGCGGCTCAGCCGGCCGCTCCGACGGCTACGCCGACCCCCAACGCGTAGGCGCCGCCGCCGCGACGCGCAGAGGAGAAGAGGCCCGCCGTTTGGAGATCGG
>JAJYLG010000147.1 GCA_021787985.1 Chloroflexota bacterium | reverse complement strand
GCGCGCCGTTCCTGACCGCGAGGTCCATCACCTTGCAGATCTTCTCGGCGTGCGCCTCGGAGAGCGAGCCGCCGAAGACGGTGAAGTCCTGGGAGAACACGTACACCGGCCGGCCGTTCACGCGGCCGTAGCCCGTGACGACGCCGTCGCCCAGGACCTTCTGGTCCGCGAGGCCGAAATCCGTGGAGCGGTGGGTGACGAACCGGTCCAGCTCAACGAAGCTGCCCTCGTCCAGCAACAGCTCCAGCCGCTCGCGGGCGGTGAGCTTGCCCTTGGCGTGCTGCGCCTTGACCCGCGCCGCGCCGCCGCCCGCCTCCGCCTCGGCCTTGAGCCTGGCCAGGCGCTCCAGCTTCTCGCGCATGCTCATGGGAGGGACACGTTGCCGCCGCGAGCGCGCCCCGTCAACCTGCCGGCGAGGGCGGGCTCCCCTGCGAGCGTGTGCCGGCCGCCGGCAGCCGGCGCGCGCTCAGCGCATAGTCTTCACATCTGGCCTGGCGGAAGGGTGGCGCGCCTCCGCCGGGCGGTCATCCCCCGCGACGAGACGTCAGAAGGACCATCCCGACGCGGCCGCCAGCGTCAGCCAGGTCATGACCCGCCACCACATGGTTCCCCGCAGCCACGGGCTCACCGTCCGCCTCCTCGCAATCTCATGGTCATTCCGACCGCCAGCGTCCAGCGTTCACAACCTCGTCAGCACGTACTCCGCGTTGACCTTGAGGAGCCAATAGGCGCTGTAATTCACGCTCTTGCCTGGCTCCGGCCCGTGTTGCGCTTCCAGTTCCTGGACGCACGCGGCCAGCTCACCAGCGGCCGCGTGCGTGTTCCCTCGTCCAACCGCAGCCACGGCACGCTCGAGTTTCGTGCGAAGACTCTGGCAAATCCCTTGGCTGGAGATCCAGCCGAGGCGACACGCCCGCGCCACGAGTGAGTCCAACCTGGGCAGCAGGGCACCAGCGGAATTGTCCAACGGCACAGGCACAAGGCCCACGCTGCGCCCGCCCACCGAGTTCGCCCAGACCGACGGCGGAGACTGAATCAGCCCCTCGGTGGAGTCTGTGACAACCGGCGCCGCATGGCGACCCTGCACCCGGTACGCGATGATGTCGAGCAGACCAACTGCTTCCGCTTCGAAACCCTGTTCGGAGGCGCCTGGACGCACGTCCGCACGATGCGCGAGGCTCGACCAATCAACCTCACCCGAGTCATCAATGACCCCGGAGCTCGCGTACCAGCCGACCGGCGAGCTGACAGCCGTAGGGTGAACGTCGCTGCGCAGGAGCAGAAGGTAGGCTGGTTGTGCGCTGCTCCCGCCAACCGTGAGGGTATAGGACAATCGGACCGTATCGCCACGGATCGCCATCACTCGGACCTGGACCGTGGCCGACAGGCTGTCCGCTCGGGGCCAGGGAATCGAGTCCTGCGCGTACAGCTGCGCCGGTACGCCGCATGCGCCTGTAAGCCCCATCAGGCCGGCCACGCCAGCCGCTACAACGATCCAACGCTGCAAGGTGAATGAGGACATGGTCAGAAGCTCGCGTGAAGGTGGTTCCTTGAGCTGCGCTCGTCACCGACCCGATGATGCAGACGGACTTCCCATATCGTTTGCACCGCGGCCGCGTAGTCGTCATCGTCGGTTCCGCGCCGGACATCAAGGTCGGCGCTGCGACCGACGCTATGGTCCTCGTGGGGCGGCCGCCAGTTCAGATCGAGATCGAATACGCCGCCGAGAGTGAGACTGATGTCATTGATACCGAGCACGCTGGGGAAGCGGCTGGTCCCACGGATGCTGTCTGGGAACCTGGCATACACGGCGGCTCGAAGGCTCAGGGAGTCGGCGAGCGCGCGCAAGTCGGCGAGCATCTGCGGCGTCCCAAAGTGGTTGTCGGGGTGCTCAGCTCGCCACCCAATCAGGGTGTACGTGGCGCCCGGCGCCAGCGCCACTAGCCCAGCAACGCCAACCTCAATGGTGTCCACCGCGGCGGTCGCGCTGTCGCTCGTGCCGTGGACCTCGACGGCGCCGGAGACGGCCGGCGCCTGGTACATCACATGGGCCCAACCGTCAGCGCCGGTGACGACGCTCTCCTCGCCCTGGGCGTCGACAGCCCCCGGGGGCTTGTTGCCCGTGTGCGCGTGTCCTGCCGTGCCTTCCTCAGCCTTCAGGGTCAGGGTCACGGTCCGTCCGGGAAGTCGCGCTCCGGCGCTATCCACGACAGAAATGTCCAACACTTCATAATCGCCCCCGAGCCCCTTCGGGGCCAGCATTCCGGTGGCCGCCGGGGTGATGACGACTTTCGGCGGGATCGGCGGCCGCGGACCGGACGCTCCAACCTGGACACGGGCCATCGCACTCAGCGCCTGCCCGTGGATCGTCGCTTGGACCACCATGGATCCCGTTTGTGTCACGGTCTCGGTACACGTGGTTGAGCCGGCGCAGGCGGAACCCGCAACAGCTGCAGCGTTCCGCGACGTCTTCGCCGCCGGCTGGAGGAGGCCGCGCGCGAGCGGTTTCGGACCCGCGCCCACGGGCAGCTTCACGAAGAAGATCCCGCCGCCTGCCGGCCGGCCCTTCACCAACTCGTGGTCCGGCCTCAGCGTATAGACATCACCCCGCTCCAGCGCCGTGCGGACCTCGGCTCGGATCGCGCCGGCTTGGGACTGCGGTGCCCTCGCGGCGGCCAGCGGTACGGAATCCGCCCCCACCGAGTCGGGGACGTACTGCCAGGTGATGTTCTCAAGGGCCGAGCCATCCGCGGCGCTCGCCACGAAGCTCACCGACCCGCCGCCCGCCTGCAGCGCGTTCGGCGTCGCCGTCACAAGAAGCGCGCCTCCGCCGTCGTCGGGTTGCACGGTGAAGACGAACCCACCGCCGAACGTGTGGCACGGCGCTACCACGCGGGCGACGGGCGGGTCTGGCACGTGGTGCACGTGCCCACCCCGGAGCAGGAGGATCGCCGGCAGCTGCACCGCGAGTTGCTCACGACCAAGCGCGACCGCACCCGGCTGACCAATCGGATCCACGGCTTGCTGGCCGGCCAGGGGGTGGGGCTCGCCAGCCTCGCCGACTTCCCGGCCCGGCTCCCGACGCTGCGGACGTGGGACGCGCGCCCGCTGCCGGCCGGGCTCGCCGCGCGGCTGGCGCGGGAGTGGGCCAAAGTCGAGGGGCTGACTGCCCAGGTGCACGCCCTGGAGGCGGAGCGCCGCGCGCTGCTGCGCACCAGCGCCGACCCGGCCATCGTGCAGGTCCGCCAGCTCTTGGCCCTGCAGGCCATCGGGCTGGAGAGCGCCTGGCTCTACGTCATGGAGTTCTTCAGCTGGCGGCACTTCACCAATCGCCGGGAAGTCGGGGCCCTGGCCGGGCTCACGCCGACGCCCTATCAGAGCGGTGAGCAGGGCCGCGAGCAGGGGATCAGCAAGGCAGGCAACCGGCTGATTCGCGCGATGGCGATCGAGATCGCCTGGGGCTGGCTGCGCTGGCAGCCCGAGAGCACGCTGGCCCGCTGGTACCAGGCGCGCTTTGGGCAGGGCAGCAGCCGGGTGCGGCGCATCGGGATCGTGGCCCTGGCGCGTCGGCTGCTGATCGAGCTGTGGCGGTATCTGGAGACCGGGGCGGTGCCGGAGGGCGCCGTGCTGAAGGCGTAACCGGCGGGGCAGGACGCGCCTCGCGCTCGCTGGTGTGAGCGGCCCGCTGCTCCGCCCGGGTGCCGCAGGGCACCGACCGTTAGATGAGGCCGCTCCCAACGAGCTTCCACGTCGCCCACGGGCGAATACAGCATCGGGTGATCGGGGGCCCGTCGGCCACCGGCACGGATAGAAGGTCGTTCGAGGGCCACGGGCCCTGAACGCTCCAGGAAGCCGCCACCGCGCGGGGGCGCGCGATCACGAGCAGACCACCGCGGCGAGAACCCGCAACGTCCTCGTCCGCTCACGATCCGGAAGGCTTGACAGAACGGCCCTCATAGAAGGGTGCGCCCTCGAGCGCTCTGTTGCCCGCTGTTCTATTCCCGACTCGACTTCGCCCGATAGAGTAAGGATGCGGGCGGCCGTCACCGGATCGTCACCAGGGTGGGACCCGGCCTCCTGAGGTACGAGGGCGGATGGCGGGCCCATAGACGAAGGCGCCGCCGGTTGCCCGGCGGCGCCTGGACCTGCGTCCGATGCCGGAAACGACGCCCTACGCCTGCGGCGGCGCCGCGGGCGGCGCGGCCTCCGGCGCGGGCGCGGCGGCTTGGCCCTCCGGCGCCGCTTCGCCCTCGCTCGCCGCCAACTCCGCGTCGGTCGGG
>JAJYLG010000146.1 GCA_021787985.1 Chloroflexota bacterium | reverse complement strand
GCCTGGGGGGCGGGGGCCGGGCACCTGCTGCGGGAGATCCGCTGGGTCACCGCCCAAGGCGGCGCCGCCGCGCTCCCCCACGCCCTGCTGTACGAGGCAGTCCGCATGGCGGCGTTTCATCTCGGGCGGCTGGAGCGGTTCTGGCCGCGGGCCCTGGCGCGCCGGCTGGGCGAGGCGCCGCGGCCGTGAGGCGGAATCCCTTCCGGGCGTTCGCAGGGGCGCTGCTCGACTGGATCCGGATCGCCGGCGGCCGTGAACCCGCCGACACCAGGTACGCCCGGCTGCACGCCCGCACACTCCGGCGTGCGTGCCGGCTGGCGAGAACGCGTTCCGACTGGCTGCGCATGGTGGCAGCGTCGAGGATGGCGCCGGGCTTGGACGAGCGTGTGGTCGAGCTGCCGTGGGTGTACGAACGACTGGCCGCGGGTCGGGGGGGCGGCCTGGTGGACATCGGCTCGACGTTGAACAGTGAGTTTCACATCCGGTACCTGACCTCCCGGTTCACGTCGGTCACCTACCTCAACCCTTACCGGGACGATGGCTACCGGAGCACCGTGCCGGGCGTGTCATACCTCGCGCGCGACGCGCGGGCTCCCGGGCTGCCTTCCGGTAGCGTGGAGTTCATGACGTGCATCTCGGTGCTGGAGCACATGGGGTGCGACAATACGCGGTATGGCGGGCCTTCAGGGAATCCGATCCCGGGCGCCGATCCCGACCGGGCGCGGAGCGAGGCGATGCAGGCGTTGCGTGGCGTGCTCGCACCGGGGGCATCGCTGCTCCTCACGGTGCCGTATGGGTGCCGCGAAGACCATGGATGGTTCGTGCAGCTGGACGGGCGGGCCCTCGACGAGGCGCTGGCGGCCTTCTCTCCTTCCGGCGCGGACGCGACGTTCTTTCTGTACGATGGGGGCTGGCGGGTGGCCGGGCAGGTGGAATGTGAGTCAGCACGGTACGGGGAGCGGACCCGTGGTGCCAGCGCCGTGGCGTGCGTGGAGCTGAAGGTCTAGATGAGCCTGGCTCGCCGCGTCGCCTCGAACGCCGTCACGGCCCTTGGCCTGCAGTCAGGGCTGCTCGTGCTCGGGCTCGCGGCCACCGCGGTGTTCGTGCGCGTGCTCGGCCTCGAGCGGTACGGGGCGTGGGCCGTGCTGATGGCCATCGTGGCATACGGCGGCGTGCTGGAGCTGGGGCTCGGCGTGTCCCTCGTTCGGCGCGTGGCGGAGCTGCATCGCGGGGCGGACCCGGGCGCTCTGGACCTCGCGCTCGGGGGCACCGTGACGGCGACGGCGGTACTGGGGGCGACGGGCGCGGTGCTGATCATCGCGGGTGCTCCGCTCGTGGCTGGCGTCGTGCATGTGCCCGAGGTCCTGCGCCGCGAATTTGTCGCCGCGCTGCGCGTGGGCGCGATCGGCGTGTTCCTCGCCGTCCCGAGCGCGGCGCTGGGGGCCGTGCCGATGGCGTTGCAGCGGCTGGATGCGGTGGTCGCGCTGGATGCGGCCGTGGGCTCGGCCGTGCTGGCGGCACAGATCGCCGTCGTGCTGGAGGGGGGCGGGCTGGTCGGCCTCGCGGCGGTGACGGCGGTGGGGCGAGCGGCGGCGCTGGCCGGCCGCGCGGTGCTGGCACGCCGCTTCCTGGGCAGGTTGCGCTTCCGCGTGAGCCTGCGGTACCCCTTCTGGAGCGAGTTGGGGCGCTTCGGCTCGCTCAAGGTGGTGCAGCAGATCGCGTCGCTGCTCGTGCTGCACCTCGATCGGCTGCTGGTGGCGGTGTTTCTGTCCGCCGAGTGGGTGGCGTACTACGCCGCCCCCCTGGATCTCGCGCAGCGCCTCCTGATGGTTCAGAGCAATGTGTCGTCGGCGTACTACCCGGCGGCCTGCGCCGTCGCGGGAAGCGGGGACCAGGCTGCCTTCTACCGGCTCTACGAGCGCACCAGCCGCGCCGTGGCCACCGCGACCTTCGCCCTCGCGATGGTGCTGGTGATCTTCGCCCGCCCTATCCTCGCCGTCTGGGTCGGCCCGGCAATCGCGGCGCAGAGCGGCGACCTGCTGCGTGTCCTGGCGGCGGCGTACGCGCTCATGGCCCTGACGGCGATTCCCTCCAATGCGTCGGATGCGCTTGGCCGGCCCGACATCGCGGCGCGCTACAGCATCGCCAGCCTGGCCATCAACGCGACGCTGGCGGTCATTCTCATCCCGCGCTTCGGCATCATGGGATCGGGATGCGCGATCCTGGGCAACGTGGTGTTGCAGTCGCCGTGGTTCGTGCGGGCCGTCACGCGGTCCGTCGTCGGCGCGCCGGTGCGGCCCTACGTGGTGCGCGCCGTCTGGGAGCCGCTGGTTCCGGCGGCCATCGCGGGGGCCGTCTTTGCCGCGGGCGTCGGGCTCGGTTTCTCGCACGGGGCCGCCGGCCTGGGCGCGGTCGGAGTGGCCGGCGTCGTGGCGTTCGCGCTCGCGGTGCGTTGGCTCGGGATCTTCGACGCCGCGGAGCGGGAAGTCATCGCGACGCTGCCGGGCGGACGCGTGTTGCACTGGCTGGCGGGCCGTCGGTGAGCGAGACGGCGGACGGCTTCGGCCCCGGCTACTACGCCGCCCGCGCCGCGGACCTCGGCTGGGGGCCCGAGAGCCGGCCGGACGCGGGGAAGCTGGCCTTCCTCCAGCGCGAGCTGCGGGGGCGGCGCGTGCTGGATGTCGCGTGCGGGCCAGGCGTGTACACGGGCGCGCTGAAGCGCGAAGGGCTCGACGTTGTGGGGGTGGACTACACCATCGCTTTGCTGGCGGCGGGCCGGGCGAGGAACCCGGATTTCACCTGCGTCTGCGCGGCGGCGCAGCGCCGGCCGTTCCCGGATCGGAGTTTCGATACGACGCTCCTGTTGTCGGTCCTCGAGCACGGGGACGACCGCGCGCTGCTCCGGGAGGCCGCGCGCGTGGCGCGGGAACGGGTGGTCCTCCAGGTCCCGCTGGCCGAACCCGAGTTTCTCGCCCGCGCCGGCCTGCTGTTCTCCCACTGGTCCGACCGCAGCCACCTGCGGACCTACACGCAGGCGGCCCTCGCCGGCCTCGTGGAGGGTGCGGGGCTGCGGGTGGTGGCCATGTCCCCCGCCTTCCCGCGCGACATCACCGACTTGTACGTGAGCGCGCTGCAGGTGCCCGCGGCGCTGCGCACGCTGGTGCGGGCCGTCCTTAAGCCCCTCAAGCGGTACGTGTCGCGCGCTCCGGCGGAGTGCTTCGTGGTCGCCGCGCCACGCTGATGCGCGTCGCCATCGACGTGTCCGCTCTGTCGCCGGGGCTCCGGTCGGGAACGGCAGTCTACGTGTACCGCCTGACGGAGGCGCTGGCGGCCGTTCCCGATCTCGAGCTGCGCATCCTCTACAACGGGATGCCGGGGGTCGGTGCCGAGCTGGCGGCATCGCTGGAGCGGGGGAACGCGAAGGTGGTGTGCTCGTACTTTCGCTGGCGCGCCCTTCCGGGCCCGCTGTTCGATCGGCCGTATCCGGCGGCGCTCCGACGCGAGGTGCGCGCGGCCGACGTGTTCCACGCCGGGGAGTTCGTGTACCCCGAGCCGCGGCGGGGCCAGGCGGTCGCGGCGACGGTCCACGACGTCACGACGGCGCTCTTCCCGCAATGGCACTTCTGGGCCAACCGCCTGCTGCATCGCCGACGCCTGGCGTGGATCAGGCGGCACGCCACGCGTGTCGTGATTGACGCGGAGGCGACCCGGGGCGACACAGCGTCGGTCCTCGGGTTTTCCGGGGACCGGCTCGACGTGGTGCCGCTCGCGCGGGGCACCGTGGCGCGCCTGGACATCAGCGTGGACGACGTGCGCCGCCGCTTCGGCCTCGGCGACGAGCCGTACGTTCTGTTCGTGGGGACCCTCGAGCCGCGCAAGAACCTGCCGCGTCTGGTGACGGCGTTTCGCGCTCTCCCCGCTGCTCTGGGGGCGGCGCGCCTCGTGCTCGCCGGGCCGTGGGGATGGCGAACGGCTGAACTGCGGCGGACGCTGCGGCGGCGCTCGCCGGCCCGCCCCGTCGTGGTGACCGGCGCGGTGGACGAGGCCACCCTGGGGGGGCTCTACGCTGGCGCGACCGTCTTCGCATATCCCACGCTCTACGAGGGCTTCGGCGTCCCGGTGCTGGAGGCCATGGCCGCGGGCGTGCCCGTCCTGACCAGCGCGGGCGGCGCCTGCGCCGAGGTGGCCGGGGACGCCGCGCTGCTCGTAGATCCGCGCAGCGTGGAGGCCATCGCCGCAGCCCTCGAGCGCCTCGTGCGCTCCGAGCCGGAGCGGCTCGC
>JAJYLG010000145.1 GCA_021787985.1 Chloroflexota bacterium | reverse complement strand
CCGGCAGCGCCCCGCGGCGCCTGGCCCTGGGGCTGGCGGTGGTGACGCTGTTCCTCGCCCTGTCGCTGGCCGGCTTCGGGGCCGAGCTGCACCTCAGCGTGCCCGTGCTGTGGGCCATCACCGTGCTGACGCCGGCGGCCGTGGCGTTCGCCGCGCGGGCCCTGGCGGCCAGGCGGGCCGAGCGCGCGAGCACCAGCCTGGGCGGGTAGGGCTGGAGTCCGGGCGGCAGCCCGGCGCCGTGCCCGGCTGCGGCGCGACGCTCAGGGCGCGGCCAGCTCCACGTTGATGCCGAGGCTGTCCTTGAGTTGCGCGATGGCGCGCAGCAGGTCCTCGTCCTCGGGAATCAGCTTCAGGTCCACGTCAATGGTGGTGGGGCGCCAGCCGAGCAGCACCGCGGTGGCGGCACCGGTGAGGTACGACCCACAGGGGCTGCGGGCCGACGCGGCGAGCGCGCGGAGGAACTCGAAAACCCGCGCCTGATCGGCTAGGCCGCGCATGCGGCCGCGCGCTCGAAGCTGACCAGCCGCCGGATCAGGGCGTTGTACCGGGAGTGCGCCCCGTCCGGCTCCGTGGCCGCAAGCAGCGCGTACAGCCGGTGCTCGGCCTGCCGGATCGGGGAATCCGGCACCGGGACGCTGAGCCGGCGGAGCCGGGGCGCCCCGGTCAGGACTAGGAGCGCGGCCGCGGTTTCGCGGCCGTGGGCGAGGTCCGCGAGGCCGGACCCCACGAGGTCGGCGCCGGGCAGGTCGCCACGGATGGTGCCCACGGGTCCATTCTAGCGCGCCCCTTCGGCGGGGGCAAAGCCAGGCGCGGCGTCAGCGCGTCGGCACCCTGGTGGTGTGGCAGATCGGGCACCTCATACCTTGACACTCGACAACAACGGCGTCATACTGTCGGACGTCTGGGCATCAGCCGGGGGCGTCGTGCGCGATCGTGCCGACTTGTTGCAGGGCACTCTCGACCTGCTCGTGCTGGAGACGCTCGCCGCCGCGGCGCTGCACGGCTGGGGGATCAGCAAGCGGATCCGCGAGCGGTCCCGCGAGGCGCTGGAGGTGAACCAGGGGTCGCTGTACCCGGCGCTGTACCGGCTCGAGGATCGCGGGTGGATCGCCGCGGAATGGGGCGTCTCGCCCGAGGGCAGGCGGGCGCGGTTCTACCGGCTGACGGCGGCGGGGCGCCGGCAGCTCCAGGCCGAGCGGGCGCAGTGGCGCCGGTTCGCGGCGGCGGTGGAGCTGGTGCTGAGCCCGGCGTGAGCGGGAGCGTGGCGCAATGACGCCGGGGCGACTGTGGCGGAGGCTGCGGGCGCTGGGACGCGGCCCCGCGCTGGACCGCGAGATGGACGAGGAGATGCGGTTCCATCTCGACATGGAGGCGGCGGACCTGGCGTCCTCGGGGATCGCGGCCGACGAGGCGCAGCGCCTGGCCCTGTCCCGCTTCGGGGGCGTCGCGTGGCACCAGGAGGCGGCCCGCGAGGCGCGCGGGGTTCTCTGGGCCCGGGACGGCGTCGCCGACCTGCGCTATGCGCTGCGGACCCTGCGCCGCGCTCCGGTGTTCGCCCTCACCGCGGTCCTGACGCTCGCCCTCGGCATCGGCGCCGCCGCGACGATCTTCGCGGCGGCGGACGCGTATGTCTTCCGCCCGCTCCCTTTCCCGCACGGGGACCGGCTGGTGCGCCTGTTCAACACCCACGGGTCGTCGGTGGGGCGGACGGTCTCGCTGCCGACCTTCGAGGCCTGGCGCGCGGGCGCGCAGGCCTTCGACGCGATGGCGGCGGCAGCGTACCAGGGCTACACGTACCGGGGCGCCGAGTCGGCCGAGCACGTGATGGGACAGATGGTGTCGGCGGGCTATTTCGCGCTCTTCGGTCAGCGCCCGATCCTCGGCCGCGAGTTCGAGCCGTCGGACGACCGGCGGAGCGCCGCCCCCGTGGTGATCGTGAGCCGCCGCTTCTGGAAGACGCGCCTGGCGGGCGCGCGCGGCGCGGTGGGCCGTGCCATCACGCTGGACGGCCGGCCGTTCACGGTGATTGGGGTGGTCGCGCACGGGCTCGAGACGCTCGCCACGCCCACCGAGGTCTTCCTGCCGGTGGAGGCCGTAGCGACGGATCCGGACCCCGGCCACTGGTTCCTATCGGTGTACGGCCGCCTCAAGCCTGGCACGACCCTGGCAACGGCGCGCGCCGACCTCGCCGTCCTGGCGCGGCGACTCGACGAGCGCTACCACTGGACCGGCGTCGGGGCCACCGCTGTTCCGCTGCGTGGCGCGCTGACGGGTGACACGCGGGGCCCGCTGCTCGCGCTGCTAGCCGCTGTGGGCTTCCTGCTGCTGATCGCGGTCGCCAACCTCGCGGGGCTGCTCCAAGCCAGAGCGTTGGCGCGCTCGCGCGAGTACGCGGTGCGCGCAGCCCTCGGCGCCGGCCGCGGGCGCCTGTTCCGGCAGGCGGCGGCCGAGACGGGGCTGGTGACGGTCCTCGGCGCGGCCGCCGGGGTGCTCCTGGCGGCCGCGGGTACGCGTCTGGTCCTTGCCCTGTGGCCCGCCTCGCTCCCGCGGCCGCTCCGGGTGTCTCTGGACCCGCGGGTCGTGGCGTTCGCGGTCGTGCTGGCGGCCGCGGCAGGCGTGGTGGCGGCGCTCGCCGGCGGGGGCCTGCGACTGCGCGGGGCGGCGCTGGGGGAGCGGGCCGGAAGCCTGGCGGGCGGGCACGTCCGGGGCGTCCTCGTGGCGGCCGAAGTGGCGCTCAGCCTGGTGCTCCTGGTGGGATCCGGCCTGATGATCCGAAGCCTCGAGCGGCTGCTGAGCGTGGACCCGGGCTTCCGCGACGCGGGCGTGACCACGTTCGAGGTGAGCCTGCCGGAGGGGGCCTACGCATCCGGCGCGCGCCAGGCCGCGTTCTTCGACGGACTGCTCGCGCGCCTCGACAGCGTCCCGGGCGTCCTGGGCGCGGGAACGGCGCTCAACCTCCCGCTCAGCGGGACCATGAATGGCGGCTTCACGATCGAGGGCCGGCCGTGGGACCCGGCCACGGAGGCGCCCGAGGCGGTCAAGCACATCGTCTCACCCGGGTACCTCGGCGCGATGGGGATCCCGGTCCTGCGCGGCCGCGGCTTCACGGAGGCCGACCGCGCGGGCGCACTGCCGGTCGCGCTCGTCAACCAGGCGATGGCGCGGCGGTTCTGGCCGGGCGGGGACCCGATCGGGCAGCGGATCGGGATCCTGGGCTCCGGATGGCAGGAGATCGTGGGAGTCGTGGGCGACGTGCGGGTGGATGCCCTCGATCGCGCGCCGCGCCTCGAAACGTACCTGCCCCTGGACCAATGGCCGTCCTTCCCCACCATGTCGGTCGTCGTCCGTCACGAGCCCGGCCGGGGCGGCGCGGTCGTCGCCGCGGCGCGCGCGGCGGTTCGGGCGATGGACCCGGCGGTCCCCCTCTACCGCGTCCAGCCGCTCAGCCAGGTGGTGGCCGGGGCCGCGGGCTCGCGGAGGCTGCCGGCGATGCTGCTCGGGGCGTTCGCCGGCCTGGCCCTGCTCCTGGCCGCGGTGGGGCTGTATGGCCTTCTCGCCTACTCCGTGAGCCGGCGCGGCGGTGAGATCGCCGTCCGCATGGCGCTCGGCGCGGGCGCCGGGGCCGTCACGCGCCGGGTGGTCGCGGAGGGGATGCGCCTCGTCGCGGCCGGGGCGGCGGCGGGCATCCTCCTCGCGCTCGTGCTTACCCGGCTCGTCACCGGCCTGCTGTTCGGGGTGCGGCCGCTCGACGCCGTCAGCTACGCGGTCGCACTCGCCGCCCTCGGCGCCGCCGCGCTGCTCGCCTGCGCGATCCCGGCACGACGGGCGGCTCGCGTGGACCCGGCGCGGGCCCTCCAGGCGGAGTAGGGCCGAGCAGGAAGGCCGTCAGTAGGCAGGGGCTGCAGTACTCAGAGTAGTTCCCAGACGGCAAGGTGGCAGTGGTTCCCAGACGTCAGCCGTCAGAGTGAGAGCAGGCCTCGGTCGGCTCCGTAGCCGCCCGAGGCCTGTTCCGTATCCGACGACTCACATCTGGGAACCACTGCCACCTTGCCGTCTGGCAACTTTGCCGCGCACTGCCACCTGCGTTTCCGTCTAGACTAGTGCGTCGGCACCCCGGTGGTGTGGCAAGTCAGGCACATCGCGGGGTTCTTGCTCTCGACGCCCGGGTCGAAGCCCGCCCCGTGCGGGTTGATGTGCCAGCCGGTCGTGGCCGAGTGGCACTTCAGGCAGAAGGTCTGATCGTGGCAGCTCGCGCACGACTCGATGCTGCGCCGCGCCACGCCGCCGTGCCCGAACAGCCACCCG
>JAJYLG010000144.1 GCA_021787985.1 Chloroflexota bacterium | reverse complement strand
GGCCTCGATCTTCGCGAAGGATCCCGCGGGCGTCGAGCTGGGCCGCAAGGCGCTGGACGCCGCCATCGAGATCGGGGCGGGGAAGGCCGCGCCGCTGCCGCTGATCCAGGCGCGGGTCACCGGCATGGGGATCCAGAAACTCGCCTGATTCCGGTCCGTTGTGACGCCGGACTCGTGTGGTCGATCAGAGGTTGTCCAGCCGCGACACGACGAGCGCGGTGATTTCGGATCCCGGAACGAGGCTGCCCCCCACCTTGAGTGGCCGCTCCGTCTTCAGCGCGCGCTGGTTCAGGCACGTCCCGTTTCTGCTACCGAGGTCCCTGACAATCGTGCCGCCTGATGATCTGAACTGGATCTCCAGATGGCGCCCGGAGACCTGTTTCTCGTCGTCGGAGCGGATGACGATCTGGCACTCCGGAGAGCGTCCAATCACGGTCGTGTAGCCCCGCGCCGCGAATAGCTCACCGGTCCGCTGCTGCCGCAGCTCAACCTCCGGCGTTGTTGGGCGCCACTACGCTCAGGACCTGACCCGCAGAGGACGCCGCGACCAGCAGGGACAGCTCCGCGGGCACGCTGACCAGATCCCGGGTGAGGACGAGACGAAACGGAGAGACCGTGTCCCCGGCCACGATGGTATCGGCGCCCGGGTTCACGCTGATCCGGAAGACCGGGGCGCGCGGCTGCTCGAGCAAGTCCTTGAAGCACGCTGCCGCCCCAATGCAGGCAAGCGCCGCAAGACCAGCCACAGGCCGACAGAGCGACCGAGCGCCGAAGCGGAGCTGGAGGGAAGGCGGGTGGTCAGCGCCCAACAGGAACGCCTCCCGGGATGGAGCCTTCAGCGAGGGTTCAAGCCTGCGGGTTGGTTGGGTCCCATCCCCTCAGTACGCGGCCCAGGGATACAAGGGCAGGTTGGCATCCCCGGCCTCGACTTCGAGAACCCCGGTACGCCAGATGTGGCTGGCGACGCCAGAGCTGTTGACAATGTCAACCTTGATGTACCGAACCGCTTCGGGAGCGAAGGTGATGTCCTCCCTGGCCCATCCCGCCGTGACGATCTTGTTGAGGGCGTAGGAGGCTGCTCTCACGACCGTCCAGGCATTCGAATCGGCCGAGACCGAGACGCCGTAGTCCAGCCCCCCCTCGGAAGGGTAGACAGTCGGGTCCCAATACTGACTGAAGACGCGGATCATCGAAAGCTGGTAGGTCTGGTCGAGCTTCAGTTCAACCCATCCAGTGCTTGAACCGCTGGCGCCGGACCAGAACGTGCCTGGGCTCGCAGCAGTCCCGTCGTTGATTCCGGATCCTGCGGGGCATGTGCCCAGGTAGCAGGACCCGGTCGCGCTTACCGAAACCGCAGCGCCAATTGCCACGTTCCGGCCAGCGGGCGGCTGCCCCTGTGTCGGGCCGGTCGTCGCCGTGTCTCCGCTGCACCCTTGGATCAGCAGCGCTAGCGCCAGAACGCCGCCTACGACCAACCCCAGCCCAGCGCTTGTCCTCGCGTCACTCATAGTTCAAGCCTCAGGTGTAGGTATGTCACGGCTTGCTGGACACCTACAGCGCCGGACGCTCGCTGCCACGGGTATGCGCACCTCTACGCCCTCCGTCCGGCGGCCGTCGTGGTGTCGGTAACCACCCAAGCCTGCGGTAGCCCGTGTCTCGTAGGTGTCTCACGCCCCCGCCGCCTCGGTCGCTGCACGCCCACAGGTGCCCAAGTGACGCCCGACTGACGCCCCGGGGTTACGGTGTCAGGGCTATGGCTAGAGACCCCGACCGCCGGGGCCGCCCGGTGCTGAGGCTGAGGACCCTCGGCGCTTGGGGGCTCAGGCTGGGCGAATCCCCTGAGGCGGAGTCGGATTTGTCGCCTTCCAAGTCCCTGGGGCTGCTGGTCTATCTGGCCTGCTCCCCCGGCGCCACTGCCCGCCGCGAACGGCTCGTGGACCTGCTCTGGGCCCACATGGAGCCGGACGTCGGCGACCACGCCCTCCGCCAGATCGTCTGGCACCTGCGCAACCGGCTCGGAGAAGACTCCATCCGCTCGGCGGCCGGCACGCTGACCATGGCCTGTCCGTTCACGTGTGACCGCACAGCGTTCACCCAGGCGGTGGAGGCGCAGGATTTCGAGATGGCTGTCCGCCTCTATGGCGGGGAGTTCCTGCCGGGCTTCGCGTCGCCCGGCGGAGCCGAGTTCGAACGATGGGCCGATATCGAACGGCGCCGACTCGAAAGCCTGTTCGTCCTGGCCTGCGAGACCCTCGCGCGACGTTGGCTGTCCGCCGGCCGATTCCGGGACGCCGTCGCGCTCGCCACGCGCGCGCGCGACACGAATCGGGACAGCGAAGCCGGCTGGCGCCTGCTCCTGGAAGCCCTCGCCGCGTCAGGGGACTCGGTTTCCGGCGCGGTGGAAGCGGAGGAGCTGGGACGGATTCTGGCCGACGAGCATCGGACGCCCGAGCCGGCTACGGCCGCGGCGATCCGCCAGGCCCTTCACCAGCAGGCCCCGGAAGGGGGTGAGAAGGGCGCTTCGCTCGTGACCGAGCTGGTCGGTCGCGAGCGGCAATTCACAGCGATCACGGGAGCATGGGAGGCTGCACAGCGCGCGCGCGGACGGCATGTTCACGTGGAAGGAGCGGCGGGGCTGGGCAAGACGCGGCTCCTCGGGGATGTCGCGGTTCGACTGCGGGCTTCGGGCGCCTCCGTGCTCGAAGTGCGCGCCAGCCCCGGCGAGGGCCGCGTGCGCTACGCGCTGGCGGCCGAGGTTGCTGAGGCGATCGGGGCGCTCCCAGGATCGGGCGCCGTTGCACCCGCGTCCGCGGACGCCCTGGTGGCGCTGAACCCCCGCCTGTCCAGTCGCTACCCGGCGGCCTCCAAGGCGGCCGCTCCCGATCGGGATGACTCGCGGGTCTTCGCCCTGGCGCTCGCGGAGTTGGTCGAGGCGGTGAGTGAAGAAGCGCCCGTGGCGTTGATGATTGACGACCTTCACTGGGCGGACGCGGAGTCGCGGGCCCTGCTCGGAGCGCTGCTCCCTCGGGTCGGCACGCGTCGGGTTCTGGTCGTAACGGCGGCCCGCCCGGAGGCCGGGGGGCGGCTGGGTGGTCCGGAGACGCGGTATCTCATTCTCGACCCGCTGGGCGCCGACCACGTCGCTCTGCTCCTCGCCGCGGCCGGGCCCTTCCCTCCATCGGAATGGGCCGCCGGCTTTGCCCAGGCGCTCCAGCGGTCCACGCTGGGCTCTCCGCTCCTGATCGTCGAGACCCTGCGGTTGGCCTTGAGCCGCGACCTCCTGCGACTGGCTGATGGCGGGTGGAGCAGCCCCGATCCCGTGGCCCTGTTCGATCTGCTCGCGAAGGGAGGGGCGCTGAGGCAGCGCATCGTGGACCTGGGGCGCGAAAGGCGCTGGCTGCTGACCTTGCTCGCCATTGCGGGCGTGCCCGTCGAGCGAGTGGTGTTGTCCGAGGCCGTGCGTCGCCCGGACGCGGACTTCGCGGGCGATCTTGATGAACTGAACCGCTTGGGTCTGGCAATCCGCTCCGGAAGCACCTGGGTCGCCGGCCATGATGCGATCGCGGAGCAGGTGATCATGCTCGCGACGCCGGAACAAGCCGCCGCCGCCCATGCCGCCCTTGGGAAGGCGCTCATGGCGAGGGCTGACGACGCAGGAACCCTTCGGGCGGCCGCGCGCCATCTGGCCGGGGCCTCGCTCGAAGCCGAGTTGACGCGTGCGGCCACGCGCTGGGTGCGTCTGAGCCGAAGCACGGGCGATCGCCGCTCGGCGGCAGTGCTCGTTGCGGACCTGCTCGCCGCCCCGACCAGCGACGCGCGCGTCCGACGTACCACTCGCGCCCTGCCCTTCGGGTCACGGGTGAGACGGGGCAGGGCGCTGACCGCGGCGCTGGCGACCGCCGCTACGGTGGTGGTCGTGCTCTTCGGCTTGATCGGGCCGGCATCCGCCGGCCCGGGCCTGCTGGTCGGGCAATGGCGGCAGGGCCCCGGCGGTCACTGGAGGCTCTACGCCCGTGACCTGACCAACCACGACCTGGCGGCGGGGCGCTTGGAGCTTGCTTCGCTCCGGCGGACCAACGTGATCACCTGGGACCGGCCCGAGGGGGATCTTCGGCCAGGGGACCCGGCGGTCGTGGTGACAACCGGCGCCTTCGACGACTCGGGCGGCGAGGAGGTGGTTGTCGGGGCGGGCGACCGCTTCACGCGCCTGACGTACACCAAGGGCGACTGACCTCCCCCCCGGGAACCGGCCGCGTTAGCATCGGAGGGTCCTGACCAGCCGCGAGGCGGAGGACCCGATGGCGCAGGCGCAGCGGAAGTACAGCG
>JAJYLG010000143.1 GCA_021787985.1 Chloroflexota bacterium | reverse complement strand
GACGATGCCGCCCTCGAAGACCGTGCGCGCACGGTCGCGGAGCGCGAGCTCTTCGTCGATGCAGATCCCCCGGGGGGCAACACACGGAGGCCCGGCGCCTACCGACCCCGGGCCCCCTGATCATGCAACGCGCGTGCGCGCTACTTGATGAACAGCGGCGCCAGCACCAACGTGATCGTCGAGAGCAACTTCACCAGCACGTGCAAGCTGGGACCGGCCGTGTCCTTGAACGGGTCGCCGATCGTGTCGCCCACCACTGCCGCGGCATGCGTGGGCGAGCCCTTCCGCACCGCCAGGCCGTCCGGATCGCTCAGGTTGCCCGCTTCGATGAACTTCTTGGCATTGTCCCACGCGCCGCCCGCGTTGTTCAGGTGGGTCGCCAGCAAGAGGCCGCCGATGGTGCCAACCATCACCACGCCCGCGACCGACTCCCAGCCCGCGTTGCCGCCGCGCACGAACCGGAAGATCACACCGACAACCACCGGCATCCCGACGGCCAAGATTCCAGGGGCAATCATCTCGCGCAGGGCCGCCCGCGCGGTGATGTCCACCGCGCGGCCGTAGTCGGGCCGCACCGTGCCCTCCATGATGCCGGGGTTCTCGCGGAACTGGCGCCGCACCTCCTCGATGATGGCGCCCGCCGCCCGCCCGACCGCGCGGATGGCCAGCGACGAGAAGAGGAAGACGAGCATCACGCCCATCAACGCCCCGACGAACACCTCGACGTTGGAGAGGTTGACGGGCAGCACGCCCTGCGGGTTGCCGAGCTCCTGCAGCGCCTGGGGCGAGAGCTTCTCCTTCACCTTGTCCAGATACGCGCTGAAGAGCAGGAACGCCGCCAGCGCTGCCGAGCCGACCGCATAGCCCTTGGTGAGCGCCTTGGTCGTGTTGCCCACCGCGTCGAGCGCGTCCGTGATCTCGCGCGCCTCGCTTGGCGCGCCCGCCATCTCGTTGATGCCGCCCGCGTTGTCCGTGATCGGGCCGAACGTGTCCATCGCCAGGATGTACGCGGCCGTCATCAGCATCCCCATGGTGGCAACCGCGGTGCCGAAGATACCGGCGTTCGAGCTCGCGACACCCAGCGCCCCCGCCGCGTGGGAGCCAAGGATGTAGGAGGCGACGAGCGCGATACCGATGACGATGGCCGTCGCCCCGGTCGTCTCGAAACCGACCGCGGTGCCGATAATGACATTGGTCGCCGGGCCGGTGCGCGATGCTTCGGCGATCTCACGCACCGGGCGCCAGCCTCCGGCGGTGTAGTACTGGGTGATGTACACGAACGCGAGACCGGTGGCGACCCCCACCAGCCCCGCAAGGAAGAACCAGTACCAGACATCGCGGAGCATCGCCGCCGTCGTGAGCGCGAGCCCGCCGATGGCCAGCGCCGTGGCCACGTAGTAGCCGGCGTTCAGCGCGCCCATCGGGTCCTTGACCCGCCGCGAGAACCAGGGCACCAGGTGCACGCCGACGAGCGTCGCGAACACGCCGAACGAGCGCAGCACCAGCGGGAAGACGATCCACTCCGGCCGCTTGGTGACGTGATAGATGGCGATGCCGAGGATCATCGCGCCGATGTTCTCGGCGGACATCGACTCGAACAGGTCAGCGCCACGGCCGGCGCAGTCGCCCACGTTGTCGCCCACCAGGTCGGCGACGACCGCGGCGTTGCGCGGGTCGTCCTCCGGGATACCGGCCTCGACCTTGCCCACGAGGTCCGCGCCGACATCGGCGGCCTTGGTGTAGATACCACCGCCAAGCTGCGAGAAGAGCGCCACGAACGAGGCGCCGAATCCGAAGCCGACGATCAGGAAGGGAGCCTGATCGATCGGGTTGCCGAGCAGACGCGAGTACGTGGCGAAGATGCCAGAGACGCCGAGCAGCGACATCGCCACGACCAGGAATCCCGAAACCGCCCCGCCACGCATCGCCGTGGTGATCGCGTCACCCAGCGAGCGTTGCGCCGCCGCCGCCGTGCGCAGGTTGCTGCGGACAGCGATGTACATGCCGATGTAGCCGGCCACGGCGCTCATGAACGCGCCCGTCAGGAACGCCGCGCCGGTGTACGCGGCCAGCTTGAAGCTGCCCTCGGTCGCGCCCACGATACCGCCGATGATGATGGCCGTCGCGACCGCCAGAATGGCGACGGTGCGGTACTGGCGCGCCATGAAGGCGCCCGCACCCTCGAAGATCATGCTGGCGACGGCGCGCATCTCCTTGGTACCCGTGTCCCGGCGGAGCACATCCCAGGCAAGGTAGATGGCGTAGAGCACCGCCAGCACGCCAGCAGCGGGAATCACCCACACGATGGCCATCGACATCCCTCCTCAACCGGCCGCCGCCGAACCAGTTCCCTCGCACACAGAGAAATACGCGGCGTCCTCACCGCGTACTTCCGTCTCGTTATGTCCAGAACCCCTCTATCATCTGCACCGTAGCATGGGCCGATCGCACGATCAAGGAAACTCGCGCTGCGCCTCGCCGTCCTCGCGCGGTCGCGTGCTGAAGTACTTCGCCTCCGGGTGGTGCGCCACGACCGCTGCCGTCGTCTGCTCCGGCACCCACTGCCACGCTGCCGTCAGCGAAACGTCGAGCGCGGCCGCCTGCGGCAGCAGATCCAGCACCAGCCGGTGCTGCTCCAGGTCCGGACACGCCGGATAGCCCCACGAATAGCGCCGCCCCTGATCGGGCGCCAGCCCCAGCTCCCTCCGGATCTGCCGATGGACGTACTCGGCCGTCGCCTCGGCCGTCTGCACGCTCAACCCGTGCACGAACAGCATGTCCGCGTACTCACCCGCTGCCTGCAGTCGTTCCACCAGCTCGCTTGCGCCGCCCCCCACCGTAACGATCTGGAACGCGACCACATCGAGCTCGCCCGACTCCTTCGGCCGCCAGTAGTCGGCCAGCGACACGCGGTCGCGGTCGGGCCGACGTGGCAACCGGAACCGCGCACGTTCGTCCGCTATCGACGTATCGTCGCTGAGGACCACCAGGTCGTTCCCCTCCGCGTAGCAGCGGAAGTAGCCGTAGACGGCCCGCGGTTGCAGCCAGCCTTCACGCACCGCCTGCTCTTCGAGGCGCGCCAGCCGTGGACGAAACTCCTCGCGCACCAGCCGCTCGAACTCCTCGCCGTGCACCTTGCCGCCCCAGTGGAGCCGGAACAGCGTGTTCAGGTCCAGGCAGGCGAAGACCTCCCGCAGGTCGATCCGGTCGAGCACCCGCGTGCCCCAGAACGGCGGCTTCGGGACTGGCACGTCGGCGCGAACGGATGACCGCGCCGCCGCGGACGCCCCGGGCGTCTCGGCCGCTGACCGGCCCGGCGTGCCGCTCCGCCGGTGCCCCTCGGCGGAGGCGAGCAACTCCTGCACCACGGTCTCCCGCTGCGCTTCGTCACTCAGCCGGTCCATCGTCTCCAGGCCATCGAACGCGTCACGGCAGTAAAACACACCCGCCGGATATGGACGGCCGTCTTCGAGATAGAGCGTGCGGTAGCCGTACGCGCGGTTGATCGCCGCGCCGCCGATCAGCACCGGCAGCCGCAGCCCGCGGTGGTCAAGCTCCTGCACGCACAGCGGCATCTGCTTCGAGGTCGAGACGAGCAGCGCCGAAAGGCCGATTGCGTCCGCCTCGACCTCGATCGCCTTGTCGATGATCACGTTCACCGGCACCTGCTTGCCCAGGTCATACACCGTGTAGCCGTTGTTCGTCAGGATCGTGTTGACCAGGCTCTTGCCGATGTCGTGCACATCGCCGTACACCGTGGCGAGCACGACCCTTCCCTTGGTGTAGCCCTCGCGTCGCTCGAGATACTGCTCTAGGTGCGCCACGGCCTTCTTCATCACCTCGGCCGACTGCAGCACGAACGGCAGGATCAACTCGCCCGCGCCAAACCTGTCTCCCACGTCCTTCATCGCCGGGAGCAGAACGGTATTCAGCACCTCGACCGGCGTATGCCGTTCGAGTGCCTGGTCCAGGAGCGCCTCGACCCCGTCCTTCCTGCGATGGAGGATCTGGTAGTGGATGCGCTCCTCCACCGTCATCCCGGCCAGCGCGTCCTCTTGCTCGCCCTCGGCCTGCTCCAACGCGCCTCGATCCCCGAAGAAAGCGATGAAACGCGCCAAGGCGTCGTCCGCGCGGTTGAAGATGAGCGCCTCGGCCACCTCTCGCTCGTCGGCGGGAACCTCCGCGTAGGGCCGCACGTGCGCAGGGTTGACGATGGCCAGGTCGAGGCCGGCCTGCACGGCGTGGTACAAGAAGACGCTGTTCAGGACAGCACGGCCGTACCCGCTCAGACCGAAGCTGACGTTGCTCACCCCGAGGATCGTGTGCACGCCAGGCAGCGCCGCCTTGATGCGGCCAATCCCCTCCAGCGTCTCGACCGCCGAGTTGCGGAACTCCTGCTCCCCCGTC
>JAJYLG010000057.1 GCA_021787985.1 Chloroflexota bacterium | reverse complement strand
CGCCGCCACGGTCCAAGAAGGGAAGAGAGGGTTGCCGCGCATGGATCACATCAGGCTGGGACGCACCGGGATGAAGGTGAGCCGGCTCGCGCTGGGCACGATGACGTTCGGGCTGCAATGCGACCGGGAAACGTCGTTCGCGATCATGGACACCGCCTGGGACGCCGGCATCGACTTCTTCGATACCGCCGACGTCTACCCGGTGCCACCCTCCGTCGAGACCGCCGGCCACACGGAGGAGATCGTCGGCGAGTGGATCGCCGCCCGGGGCGTCCGCCAGCGAATGGTACTGGCCACCAAGTGCCGGGCACGCGTCGGTCCCGGCCCGAACGACCAGGGGCTCTCGCGCCGACACATCATCGACGCGGTGCAGGCCAGCCTGCGGCGGCTGCGCACGGACTGGATCGACCTGTACCAGGTGCATAGCTGGGACCCATCGACTCCGCTGGAGGAGACGATGGACGCCCTCGACTACCTGGTCCGATCCGGCACGGTGCGCTACATCGGCTGCTCCAACTACGCGGCCTGGCAGGTCGCGCGGTCGCTCTGGATCTCGGACCTGCGCCGCCTGGCGCGCTTCGAGTCGGTCCAGCCGCGCTACAACCTGCTGTACCGCGCGGTCGAGACCGAGCTGCTGCCGCTCTGCGAGGACCAGGAGCTGGGCGTCATCCCCTACAACCCGCTCGCCGGCGGGCTGCTGACCGGCAAGCACACCCGCCTGACGCCCACCGAGGGGAGCCGCTTCGCCATCCACGGGCTCTACCGCGAGCGCTACTGGCACGAGGCCGAGCTCGACGCCGTCGACCGCTTCCGCGACTTCTGCCAGGCCCGCGACCTCGGGATGGCGGCGACGGCGCTCGGTTGGCTGCTGCACCAGCCGCGCGTAACCGCACCGATCATCGGCGCCACCCGGCCCGACCACGTCTCGTCCGCCGTGCAGGCGCTTGACGTCACGCTCGGCGGCCCGGATCTGGATGAGCTCGACCGCCTCTGGGAGATCGTGCGGCGCGACGCAGAGACGGCCCGCCGCTGATCGGCATGGCCACCACGAGCGAGCTCGCCATCCCCGTGCCGATCCAGGGGCGCGCCGCTGGCCAACTGCTCGACCTCGAGTGGCTGGTTGCCAACGGCATCGGCGGCTACGCCTCGTCCACGGTCCTCGGCGCCAACACCCGGCGGTACCACGCCCTGCTCTGCGCCGCCCTGCGGCCGCCTGGCGGACGGACCGCCCTGCTGGCCAAGGTGGACGAGGAGCTGGCGGCCGACGACGGCGTCGCCCTGCTTGGCGTCAACGAGTACGCGGATGGCACGATCTACCCTCGGGGTGACTGGCTGCTGCAGTCCTTCGACCTGGAGCTCGGTCTGCCGCGCTGGCGTTACGCCTGGAAAGGCCGCGTACTGGAGAAGCGCGTCTTCATGCCCCACGGCTTCAACCAGGTCTACCTGCGCTACCGGCTACTCGCCGGCGAACCCTGCACCCTGCGGGTGAACTGCTTCGCCACCGCCCGCGACATGCACGCCGTCATCCGCGGCACCGTCGGCTGGCGGTTCCATGTCGCGCAGACGGGCGGCGTGGTGGCGCTGCGCGCGACGGCGACCGCTCCCGAGCTGCGCCTGGTCTGCAGCCCCGGCGGCGCGTTCCGCCTCGCCGGCGACTGGTACTGGGACTACCACTATCGCCGTGAGCGGGAGCGCGGGCTCGAGGACGCCGAAGACTACAACCACGTCGGCTGGTTCGAGTTCGAGGTCGAGCGCGGCCGCGAGGCCTGGTTCACGGCCTGGAGCGGCCCCCGGTCACCCCTCGCGGCGACTCCAGCGCTCGAAGCGGAGCGAGCGCGCCGCCATGCGCTGCCGGAGCGCTCCGGCGCCGACGACCCGCTCAGCGCCCGGCTCGTGCTCGCGGCCGACACCTTCGTTGTGGCCGAGACCGCCGACGAGCCTGCCACCGGCATCATCGCCGGCTACCACTGGTTCGAGCGCTGGGGCCGCGACACCTTCATCTCGCTGCCCGGGCTGCTGCTGGAGACCGGTCGCAGCGCCGACGCACGTTCCGTGCTTCGCCACTGGTTCGACCAGCGCCAAGACGGTCTGCTGCCCAGCAACTTCGCCGCCGATGGCGCGCCGTCCTACGACTCCGTCGACGCCTCCCTCTGGGCCTTCACCGCCCTCGAGCGCTACCTGGCGACCACGGGCGACGCCGATCTCCTGCAGGAGCTGCTGCCCGCGCTGCGCGAGGTGTGCGCCCGGTATCGCGCCGGCACCGGCCACGGCATCGTCGCCGACCCAGTGGATGGCCTGCTCCGCACCGGGCGCCCCGACATGCAGACCACCTGGATGGACGCCAAGGTCGATGGCTGCGTGATCACGCCGCGCGAGGGCAAGCCGATCGAGGTGAACGCCCTCTGGCTGCGTGCCCTCCACCTGCTGGCCGCGTGGGGTGCCGACCCCGGTCTGGAGCAGGAGTTCCGGCGCGCCGCCGCCTTGTTCGCGCGCCGCTTCTGGTCCAGCGAGCACGGCTACTTCTTCGACGTGTTCGACGGACCGGGCGGAGACGACGCCAGCCTGCGGCCCAACCAGGTGATCGCCTGTGCCCTGCTCGCCGACCTGGGAGTGATCCCGGAGGACCAGCTCCGCGCGGTGCTCGACGTCACCGACCGCGCCCTCCTCACCCCCCCGGGATTGCGGACGCTCGCACCAGACGACCGCGCCTACGCCGGTCGTTGCAGCGGCGATCAGCGCGCTCGCGACAACGCGTACCACCAGGGCACAGTGTGGCCTTGGCTGCTCGGCCCGTACTGCGACCTGGCCCGCCACCTGGGCGTCCCCGAGGAGCGGCTGGCGAGGCTGTTGCGCACGGCGCTGCGCGCTCTTGATGAATACGGCCTGGGCCAGGTCGGCGAGATCTTCGACGGCGACCCGCCGCACAGCCCACGCGGCTGCGTCGCCCAGGCGTGGAGCGTCGCCGAGCTGTTCCGCGCTTGGCGCGCGCTGCCCGCAGCGCTGCGAGCCGCCGATGACGCGTGAGCTGCCCGTCGGCAATGGCAACCTGCTGCTCAACTTCGACCGCCGCTACGGGCTACGCGACATCTACTGGCCGCGCGTCGGACAGGAGAACCACACCGAGGGCGATCTCTCTCGCTTCGGCGTCTGGGCCGACGGCCAGTTCGCCTGGCTCGAGGACGATGGCTGGGAGCGAGACCTGCGCTACGCCTCCAACTCGCTGGTCACCGACGTCACCTGTCGCCACGCCGGCCTCGGCCTCGAGTTGCGCTTCTCCGATTGCGTGGACTTCGACCGCGATATCTTCTTCCGCCGCATTACCGTACGCAACCTGCGCGACACGCCTCGCCAGGTCCGTTGCTACCAACACCTCGACGCCCACCTGCGGGGTAACGTGTTCGGCGACACCGCGTACTACGACCCCAGCCATCGCGCCATCGTCCACTACAAGGGCAAGCGCTACCTCTTCCTCGGCGGGCGAGGCCCGTCTGGCGTCGGGCTCGACAGCTTTGCCGTGGGGAACAAGGAGATCGGGGCGCAAGAGGGCACCTGGCGCGACGCCGAGGATGGCGCTCTCTCCGGCAACCTCGTCGCCCAGGGCTCGATTGACAGCGTCGGCGCGGTCGATCTGCCGCTGGAGTCGGGGAGCAGCCATGAGATTTTCTACTGGCTCTGCGCCGGCGAATCGTACGCAGCCGTCCGCGACCTGCATGAGCTGGTCCTCGAGCGGACGCCCGAGTCGTTCCACGACCGCACGGTAAGCTACTGGCGCTGGTGGGTCACCGCGTGCGAGCCCGACCTGCGGCCGATCGAGGAGCCGCTCGCCTCCCTCTACCGCCGCTCGCTGCTCATCCTGCGGACACACGTGGACAACCGTGGCGGGATCCTGGCCGCCAATGACGCCGATATCCTGCGCTTCGGACGCGACACCTACTCATACGTCTGGCCGCGCGACGGCGCGCTGTGCGCCTACGCCTTCGTTCGCGCCGGCCACCGCGAAATCTCGCGGCGCTTCTTCGAGTTCTGCGCCGAGATCATCCAGTCGCACGGCTACATGCTGCACAAGTACAACCCGGACGGCTCTCCCGGCTCCACCTGGCACCCGTGGTCGTCACCCGATGGGCGGCTCGTGCTCCCCATCCAGGAGGACGAGACCGCCCTCGTCGTCTGGGCGCTCTGGGAGCACTACCGCCGCTTCCGCGACGTGGAGTTCGTCCGCCCGCTCTTCCGCGCGCTCGTGCGCAACGCGGCCGACTTCATGACCGAGTACCGCGAGCCGACCACCGGCTTGCCCGAGGCCTCGCACGACCTGTGGGAGGAGCGTCGCGGCATCCTCACCTTCACCACCGCCGCTGTCCACGCCGGGCTGCGCGCCGCCGCGAACTTCATGTTCGAGGCCGGGCTCGACGATGTGGAGCGCCGCTACCGCGGCGCCGCCGAGGAGATCTGCCAGGCCGCCTGCACTCATCTCTTCGACCCCACCGCCAACCGCTTCGCCCGCATGCTGACCGTCACCCCGCAGGGTGAGCTGGCCCGCGACCTCACCGTCGACGCCAGCATCTTCGGCGCGGTGATGTTCAACCTGCTTCCGCCCGACGACCCGCGCATCGTCTCCACGATGGAGGCGATCGAGCGCCGCCTCTGGGTGCGCACGCCTATCGGCGGCCTCGCCCGCTACGAGGACGACCGTTATTACCAGGTGTCACGCGATGTCGAGAACGTGGCCGGCAACCCGTGGTTCATCTGCACCCTCTGGCTGGCGGACTGGCACATGATGCGCGCCCGCACCCGCGCCGACCTGGAGCGCGCACGCGAGCTGTTGTCCTGGTGTGCCGCCCGCGCCTTGCCGGATGGGGCCTTCCCTGAGCAGATCGATCCCTACAGCGGCGAGCCGCTCTCCGTGTCGCCCCTCGCCTGGAGCCACGCGGCCTTCGTCACCGCCGTCCACCACTTCCTCGAACGTTGGAGCGAGCTGCCGATGGGAGGTGAGACATGAACGAGCCGCAGATCCGGCGCCTGGCAGGCCCGCGGGAGGCGGTCGCCACGGAGCACCCGCTCGCCACCTCAGCCGCCCTGCGCGCCCTCGCCGAGGGCGGGAGCGCCGTGGACGCGGCCATCGCCGCCTCGGCTGTCCTGGGCGTCGTCGCGCCCCAGCACTCGCAGCTCGGCGGCGACCTGTTCGCCCTGGTGCTGGACGGCCGCGAGCCGTCCGCGGTCAACGCCAGCGGACCGGCGCCTCGCTCCGCCACGCTGGAGCGCTACCGGGCGCTGGGCGAGATCCCGGTCCGCGGCGCGCTCGGGGTCGAAGTACCCGGTCTGGCCGCGGGCTGGGCCGCGCTGCACGCGCACTGGGGCCGCCTGCCCTTCGCGCGCCTGCTGGAGGACGCGGCCTGGTACGCCGAGCACGGTGCGCCCGTCACCGCCGGGCTGACAGCCGCGATCCGACAGGAGGCCGGCGACCTCGCCGGCGACCCGTGCTGTCGAGACACGTTCCTGCCGCTCGGCCACCCGCTGGAGGAAGGCGATACGCTCCGGCAGCCGGCCCTGGCGCATACGCTGCGCGCGCTCGCCGGCGACGGCCCGCTGGCGTTCTACCGGCCACCACTGGCATCCGCCATGGCGGCGGCCCTCACCGCCCGCGGCGCCGAAATGACCGCCGACGACTTCGCGGACGTCCGGGCGACCGTCCTCCCGCCGCTGCACGCTCGGCTCGATCCGGACACCGTGCTGCTCACCAACCCGCCGCCGAGCCAGGGCTTCGTGCTCGCGGCGGCGGCCCGCCTGTGCTGGACCGGCGGCGGTGCCCGCCTCGACCGCGGCCGCCGCGACGCGGCCGCCGTCACCGCGCTGCGCTGCGCCTTCACCGACCGCCAGCGCGCCCTCGGCGACCCCGCGTTCGTATCGTGGAACGCCCAGCGCGCGGTCGACCAGGCACTCGCCGCGCACGAGGACCACGTCAACCGCGGCCGGCCCTGCCGCGCGCCGGCGGCCGCGGCCGTGGGCGGTGACACCACCTGCCTCACCGTCGCCGACGCCTCGGGCACGGCCGTGGCGCTCATCCAGTCCGTCTTCCATCCGTTCGGCGCGGCCGTGCTCGACCCCCACACCGGCGTGCTCTTCAACGACCGCCTGGCCGGCTTCTCCCTCGCGGCCGGCCACCCGAACGCGCTCGCGCCGGGCAAGCGTGCGGCCCACACGCTCCACGTCTGGGGGGTCGCCGGCGCGGACGGTGCGTGGCGGCTCGTGGGCGGTGCGCCGGGCGCCCAGCGCCAGCCGCAGACCAACCTGCAGCTCCTCTTCGCCCTGCTGCTCGAACGCCTGCCGCCCGCCGAGGCGCTGCTGCGCCCGCGCTGGTCGTGGATCGGCGGCGCCCGGCTCGACGCCGAGGAGCGGCTGGAGATCGAGGTGCGAGAAGCGCTCGAGGCGGCCGGCTACGCGATCGAGCCGGCCCAGGCGTGGTCGCCGCCCCACGGCCGCGCCGCCGTGATCGCGCGCACCTCCGCGGGCTACGAGGTCGCCGCCGACCCGCGCGGCGAAGGCCAGGCGGCCGCCCGCTGACCGCGGCCGAGCGCTCCCGAGACGCGGGAGACTGGATGATACACTCGAACCGGCCAGCCGCCAGCGCCGGCCGCGCTCAGGAGGAGCTCATCGTATGGCACGTCGCGTCGTGGTGACGGGATTCGGCTGCGTCAGCCCCATCGGCCTTACCGCGGCCACGACCTGGGAGGCGCTGATCCGCGGCGTCAACGGCATCACGCCGATCACCCACTTCGATACGACCGGCTTCGACGTCACCTTCGCCGGCGAGGTCAGAGACTTCGACCCCGGCGTGGCGATGGACCGCAAGGAGGCGCGGCGCAACGACCGCTTCGTGCAGATGGCGGTGGTCGCGGCGCGCGAGGCAGTGGAGCACGCCGGGCTTGCCATCACACCGGACGAGGCGCCGATGGTCGGCGCGATCGTCGGCAGCGGCATCGGCGGCATCCAGACCATCGGCGAGCAGTTCAAGGTGCTGTACGAGAAAGGCCCGCGCCGCGTCAGCCCGTTCCTTGTCCCGATGATGATCCCCGACATGGCTTCGGGCATGGTGAGCATCACGCTCGGCGCCAAGGGCCCCAACTGGTGCGCCGTCTCCGCCTGCGCCACGGGCGCCGACGCAATCGGCGAGAGCTACGAGATCATCCGCCGCGGCGACGCCATCGCCATGATCGCCGGCGGCACCGAGGCCGCCATCACGCCGCTGGGCATCGCCGGCTTCGCCTCCGCCCGCGCCCTCTCCACCCGCAACGACGACCCCGCCCACGCTTCCCGCCCCTTCGATGGCGACCGCGACGGCTTCGTGATGGGCGAGGGTGCGGCGGTGCTGGTGATCGAAGAGCTGGAGCACGCCCTGGCGCGCAGGGCCGAGGTCTACGCCGAGCTGATCGGCTACGCGGCCACCGCCGACGCCCACCACATCACCCAGCCGCGGGAGGACGGCGAAGGCGGCGTCCGGGCGATGACCCTCGCCATGCAGCGCGCAGGCCTCGCGCCCGACGATATCGATTACGTCAACGCACACGGCACGAGCACCCCGCTCAACGACCGCACCGAGACGCGCGCCATCAAGCGCGCCTTCGGCGAGCGCGCCTACCAGGTGCCCATCTCCTCCACCAAGTCGATGATCGGCCACCTGCTCGGCGCGGCCGGCTCGATCGAGGCGCTCTTCTGCGTGCAGGCGATCCGTGAAAGCGTTATCCCGCCCACGATCAACTACGAGCGCCAAGACCCGGAGTGCGACCTGGACTACGTGCCGAACAAGGCGCGCGAGGCGCAGGTGCGGGTGGCGCTGACCAACTCGTTCGGGTTCGGCGGGCACAACAGCACCCTCATCCTGCGCGCCTACTCGCCCAACGGACGCTAGCCCCAGCGGCTTCCGGATCGTTTCCACCTCTCGCGGCGGACCGTCCGGCGCCGACAATGCGACACGGATCGTCGCCAGCCGCCGGCACCATCGCCGCATGGACGCGCGCGGCCGGCTTGCATGGCGCCGGAGCATGGGCGAAACTGCTCAGGTGAGCATGCGCGTAAGCGAGGAAGTCCGCGCGGCCGGCCCGACCGCCCGCTGGCGCATCGCCCCGCCGCCCCACCTCCTTCCCGACGTCGCCGCCCCCCGCATCGTCCGCGCCCTGCTCGCCGTCCGCCGTATCTCCGACCCCGCTGCGTGGCTGTGGGATGACGCGCCACCCGCCGGCCCGCTCGACCTGCCGGGCATCGACCGCGCCGCCGACCGCCTCCGCCACGCCCGCCATCGCGGTGAGACCGTCGCCATCTATGGCGACTACGATGTGGACGGTGTCACCGCCACGGCTCAGCTCGTCGAAGGGCTGCGCGCCTTCGGCCTCCGCACGCTGCCCTACATCCCCAACCGCTACACCGAAGGCTACGGGCTCAACGCCGACGCCATACGGACGCTCCACGACGCCGGCGCCCACCTGCTGCTCACGGTCGACTGCGGCGTCTCGGCCCACGCGGAGGTCGCCCTCGCGCGGCGGCTCGGCATGGACGTGATGGTGCTCGACCACCACATCGAGCCGTCCACTCCCGGCGGACGTGTGCCGGCCACGGCGATCATCAACCCACGGGACGCGCCGCCCGGCCATCCGTCCGCGCACCTCGCTTCCGCTGGGCTGGCGTTTCGCCTCCTCCAGCACCTGGCACAGGAGCTCGACGAGCCGCTCGACGAGCCGGGCCTGCTCCAGCTCGCCGCGCTCGGCACGCTCGCCGACGTCGTGCCCCTGCTCGGCGACAACCGCCGCATCGTGCGCGCCGGGCTGCGCGCCCTCGCGGCGACGGCCCGGCCCGGCCTGCGGGCGCTGTGCGCGGTCGCCCGCGTCGTCCCTTCGCAATACGACGCCGCGCTCGACGAGGAGGCGGTGCTCTTCCAGCTTGCGCCGCGGCTGAATGCTGCCGGCCGCCTGACGCACGCGCGCACCGCGCTCGACCTGCTGCTGGCCGACCAGCCGGGCCGGGCCGCCGCGCTCGCCGACGAGCTCGACGTGCTGAACCGCCAGCGCCAGCGCGAGACGGAGCAGGCGCTGGCCGAAGCGATCGCGCAGGTCGAGGGCACGCCCGGCGAGGCCGTGTTGGTCGCCGGCTCGGCGGCGATGCGCGCCGGCATCGTCGGGTTGGTGGCGGCGCGCCTCACTGAGCTCTACGGCCGCCCGGCCTTCGCCTACGCGGTCGAGGGTGAGCGCGCGCGCGGCAGCGCCCGCGGCGTGCCCGGCTTCGACGTGACCCGCGCGCTGGCGGATGTGTCCCACCTGTTGGAGCGCTTCGGCGGCCACGCACAGGCGGCCGGGTTCACCGTCGCCGTCGCTCGGCTCGACGCGTTCCGCTCGGCGCTGGCGGAAGCCGCATCTCGCCAGCTTCCCGACGGAGCGGGCCGCGCGCCTCTGGAGGTCGACCTGGCCTTCCGGCTGCGCTACCTCGGGCGTGAGGTCGCCGGCTGGCTGGCGCGGCTCGGCCCCTTCGGCCCCGGCAACCCACCGCCCACCTTCCTCTCGCGCGACATCACCGTCTCGGCCGCCCGCCGCGTTGGCGCGGGCGCCGAGCACCTGGCGCTCGAACTGGAAGACGCGGGCGCGCGCTGGCGGGCGATCGCGTTTCGCGCCGCTCGCCGACCCTGGCTGCCCACGGCCGGCGAGCGCATCGACGTCGTCTACCGGCCACGGCCGGAGCGCAACGGCTACCAGCCCGACCTGCTGCTGCTCGACTTCGCCCCCTCAGCGAGCTGAGTCCGTCCGGGGGCGGACCCGCCACCGGCCCACCTCCAGCGGACTACGGCGCGGCCCAAACCAGCTAGCCCGTCGTGCCAGCGCGAGCGCAAACTGCACGGCGCGCTCCCGCGGCGGTCGTTCGGCTCGCCGCAAATGTAACCGGCGGCCTCCCTGGTCAACCCGATTCCCGGCCGCCCTGCTCCGGGGGCCGCTCGAGGTATTGGGGCGTCGGGCCCGCCCAGCGGTAGCCGACGCTCTGCACCGTACGGATCCAGCGCGGCCGGTGAGGCTCCGGCTCCAGCTTCCCGCGCAGCCGGTTGATCCAGACGCGCAGGTACTGGATGTCCACCTGCGTCTCCTCGCCCCACAGGCTGCGGATCAGCTCGCCCTGCGTAACCGTCACGCCTGGGCGCTCGGCGAGCACACGCATCAGCGTCTGCTCGTGCTGGCCCAGCGCCACGGTCTTCTCCCCCAGGCGCACGAGCGCGCGACCGAACTCCTCCCACACCGCCAGCGGCGTGGAGCCGGCGGAATCCGCCCCGCGGCCGGCGGGCTCGCGGTCGCGCCGGCGGATGAGGGCGCGCAGGCGAGCGCGCAGCACGGCCAGGGAGAACGGCTTGGCGAGGAAATCGTCGGCGCCCAGGTCGAGCGCGCGCACCACATCTTCCTCGCCGGCGCGGGCGGTCAGCACCAGCACGGGCACCTGCGAGCCGCGCCGCAGATCTCGCAGCACCTCCAGGCCGTCGGGTGGCGGCATGAGGATGTCGAGCACTATCACGTCCGGCTGATGGCGCTCGACCTGCGCGATCGCGGCGGCGCTGTCGCTGACGCCGACGAAGCGCATCGCGTGGTGTTCGAGCTCCGCCTGCAGGACATCGAGAATGGCCTGCTCGTCGTCGACGGCCAGGACCAACGGCGCCTCACTCATCCGCACCCTCCGCAACGTCGAGAGCGGGCAGCAGCAACCCGAAGGCCGCCCCACGCCGCACGGTGAGCACGCGGACATCGCCGCCGTGCACGCGAGCGAGCTCGCGCGCGACGTACAGCCCCAGGCCGAGCCCGCCGGGTGCCTTGCCCGCGGCATCGCCCCCGCGCACGTAGCGCTCGAAGATGCGCTCGCGGTCGCGCGCGGGCACGCCCGGACCGAGGTCGCGCACCCGCACCAGCACACGACCGTCCCGCCCGAAGGCGGTGACCCACGTGCGCCGGCCGCCGTACCGCAGGGCGTTCTCCACCAGGTTGTCGATCACCTGCCCGAGGCGCAGCGGGTCGGCGCGCACCCACAGCGCCTGGGACGGCAGCCGCAGCAGGACCCGGCCGCCACGCCGCGCGCGCGCTTGGCGGACACACGCGGCCACGACGGCGCGCAAGTCGATGGTGTCGAACCGTACGGTCAGCCGCCCGACCTGCAGCCGCGACGCGTCGAGCATGCTGCCCACCAGCTCGTCCATGCGGTCGATCGCCTGCAGCGCCCCGTCCAACAACCCCGCCTCGCGCGCCTCCGGCGTGCGTTCCCGCGCCCGGTCACGCGCGAACTCGACGGCGGCGCGCATGCTCGTCAGCGGCGTGCGCAGCTCATGCGAAGCGACGCGGATGAACTCCTCGCGCAGGCGATCCACCGAGCGCAGCGCCGAAATATCCCGGAACACCGTCACGACCTGCGGCGGCCCGTGCAGGTTGTCGAGCCGTACCGCCGACACCACCATCGGCAGCGGTTCCGTGCGGTCCGGCCGTCTCACGCGGACTTCCACGCCCCGCACGCTCCCCTCCACGGCCGCGCGCAACGGCACGTATTCCTCCGGGCGTAGGCTGCGCCCGTCGGGCCAGGTGACCTCGACCGGCAGATCGTCCGTGAGCCGCAGTCCGATCCAGGAGCCGCCGAGCAGATCCCGCGCCGCGGGGTTCTCCGCCACGACCGTCGAGCTGGCGACGTCGGTCACGACTACGCCCTCCGGCAACTGGTCGAGCACCGCGCCCAGGTCATCCCGCGCGCGACGAACCCGCTCGTGCAAGGCCGCCCGCTCCAGCGCGGCGCCGACCTGCCGCGCCACCGCGGCCAGGAACTCGGCCTCCTCGTGCGACCAGCTCCGTGGCTCGCGCTCGATGAGCGCTGCCACCGCGCCCCACGGCTGACCCTCCCGGTCGACGCGGACCATGATGCCGCCGCCGGGTGGCCGGTCCCAGCCGCACCGCAGCCAGCGCAACCGCGCATCGCGCTCGCGTGCGACGTCGGCGATGCAGACAACGCGCTCTCCGGCGGCCAGCCGCTGCCAGGCGGGCGCGTCGCGCAGGTCCGCGCCGGGCGCCAAGCGACGGCCGCAACCCTGCAGCCACTCGGCCACGGGCCGCAGGCTCCCGTCCGCCCCGAGCCACAAGGCCATGCAGCGGTCGGCGCCCAGCGCCTGGCCGACGTGTTCCACGCACACTCGGGCAACGGTCTCCTGGTCGAGCGCGTGGGCCAGCGCGCCGACGACCTCGTTCACCAGCGAGGCGTAGGCCGTGCGACGCCCCTGCCTGCGCAATGCCTCGTCGTGGGCCATGACGAGCGCCGCCTGCTCGCCGAGCCGGCCGAGGGCGTCCACCACATCCAGTGGGAACACTCCCGGCTCCAGCCGCGAGAGGGAGATGACGCCGAAACGGTCACCCCACACCTTGAGTGGCACGTGAAGAAAGGAGCCGAAGCCTGAGTCCAGCAACCACTCCCGGCTCGCCAGCGGCACCCCGTCAAGCGCGGCCTGCATCGGCCGCTCGGCCCGGAACGCGCGCGTCATCAGCATGTCCCGGTCCAGGGGGATACGTGGGGCACGCGCCCGCAGCTCACCGCGGCGGTAGCCCGCGCCACCGACCGGCACCAGGCAGCCCGCGTCGTGGTCAAACGCCGTCAGCGTGCAGGAGTCAGCCGGCATGACGTCGAGCACGGCGCGGCAGAGCAGGTCGCCCAGCGTGCCCCGGTCGACGCTCGCCGCCAGCGCGGACGCCTGCATCAGCGCATCGTTGCCCGCGCGGAGTCGCCAGGCGGTGCGCGCGGCCGTGACGGCAGCGGCGACGGACGGCGCGGCCAGCTCCACCGCGCGCCACATCTCGTCCGACACCGCGCCGTCGAAGCGCACAGCCGCCAGGACGCCGAGTGGCTCGACGCCGCCCTCCAGGAGCGCCACGGCGACACCCGTATCGCACGCTCGCCCGTCGGCCACAGCCGCCACCGTGCGTTGGAGCGCTTCCTGCGCGCGGCGCGGCGACTCGGCCGGATCGATGCCGGCCCAGGCCACCGGTTCCACGTCGTCCGGCACCAGGCCGAAGAGCGCGACGAGCGCCGCGTCCACCCCGACGTCGGCCACGAGCGCGCGTAGCGCCGGTTGCAAGACCGCATAGGCGGGGTTTCCAGCCGCCCGGACGGCAGCGCCTGGCCGGTCGCCCGCAGCATGTCCTAGGCGCGGTTGTCCGTCCACTTGTGCCCCGCGTACACTGCCTTATGCCGCTGAAGACGGTGAAAGGCGTCCTGCATGAAGGAGTATTCTACCCCCCAGATCCGCAACGTTGTGCTGCTCTCCCACGGTGGGAACGGCAAGACGTCGCTGGTCGAGGCGATGGCATTCGACACCGGCGCCACCACCCGGCTGGGACGCGTTGACGACGGAACCACCCTTTCAGACTACGACCCGGACGAGATCAAGCGTAGGCAGAGTATCAATCTCTCGGTCGTCCCGGTTGAGTGGCGCGACTGTAAGTGCAACCTGCTCGACGCCCCGGGGTATGTCGACTTCATCGGCGAGGCGAAATGCGGCGCCCGCGCCGCCGATGCCGCCATCCTGCTGGCCGATGCCACCGCCGGCACCCAGGTCGGCACCGAGGTCGCCTGGCGCCTCGCCGCCGAACGCTCCCTGCCACGCGCCTTCGTCGTCAACCGGATGGACCGCGAGAATGCCGACTTCGACGCGTGTGTCCGCTCGCTGCGCGCCGCCTTCGGGCGCACCGTCGTGCCGGTCCAGATCCCGATCGGCGCGCAAGACCAGCTCCGCGGCGTCGTCGACCTGGTTTCCGGCCGCGCTCGCCTCGGCGAGCAGGGCGATCCGAGCGAGATCCCGGGCGACCTGACCGCCGCCGTGCAGTCCGCCCGCGAGCAGCTTATCGAGACGGCTGCCGAGGCGGACGACGACGTGATCAACAAGTACCTCGAGGGTCAGGAGATCACCGACGACGAGCTGGAACGCGCCGTACGGGCGGCGGTGCGGGCCGGTGTGCTGGTCCCGGTCTTCGCCACCAGCGCCACCCGCAACGTCGGCGTCCGCGCCCTGCTCGACGCCGTCGTGAGTTGGTTCCCCTCGCCGGCCGACTCGCCCGCGTCCTCAGCGCACGCCGGCGACGGCAGCCTCACCGAGCTCGCCTGCGATGCGTCCGGCTCGCTGGCCGCGCTCGTCTTCAAGACCACTGCGGACCCGTTCGTGGGTAAGCTCACCTTTCTCCGCGTCTACTCCGGCACGCTGAACAAGGACTCGCACGTCCTCAACGCCAACAAGGGGCGCGACGAGCGCATCGGCCAGTTGTCGCTCCAGCGCGGCAAGCATCAGGAGCCGGTCAGCCACCTGCTCGCCGGCGACATCGGCACGGTCGCCAAGCTCGCGGAGACCGTCACGGGCGACACGCTCTGCCTTGCCGACCGGCCGTTGCTCCTCGAGGGGGTGGAGTTCCCGAGCGCGGTCTTCGCCGTAGCCGTAGCGCCGAAGAGCAAGTCCGACCAGGACAAGCTCGGCCCCGCGCTGCAGCGCATCGTGGAGGAGGACCCGACGCTGCGCGTCGAGCGCGACCCCGACACGAGCGAGATGGTGCTCTCCGGGCTGGGCGAGTCGCACGTCGAGGTCGCCGTTGAGAAGATGCAGCGCAAGTTCGGCGTCGGCGTCGAGACGCGCCTGCCGCGCGTCCCGTACCGCGAGACGGCCCAGTCGTCCACGGTCGCGGAGTATAAGCACAAGAAGCAGACCGGCGGCGCCGGCCAGTACGGGCACGTGTTCCTCGAGCTCACGCCGCTGCCGCGCGGCTCGGGCTTCGAGTTCACCGAGCACGTTGTCGGCGGCGCCGTGCCGCGGGAGTTCTTCCCCGCGGTGGAGAAGGGCGTGCGCGAGGCGCTGCGCGACGGGGTCATCGCTCACTGCCCGGTGGTGGACCTGCGCGTCACTCTGACGGACGGCTCCTCCCACCCGGTGGACTCGAAGAGCGTGGCCTTCGAGATCGCCGCGGCCCAGGCGTTCAGGAAAGGCCTCGGCCAGGCGAACCCCGTGCTGCTCGAGCCGGTCATGCGGCTGCGCGTCGTGGTGCCATCCCAGTTCGCCGGCGACGTGATCAGCGACCTGAATACCAAGCGCGCCCACGTCAGCGGCATGACGCCCCTGGAGGACGGCTCGACCGTGATCGAGGCCGAGGTGCCGCGCGCCGAGGTGCTGCGCTACGCCACCGACCTGCGCTCGATCACCCAGGGGCGCGGCTCGTTCGCGCTCGAGTTCAGCCACTACGCCGAGGTGCCACAGCACCTGGCACAGCGCATCGCCGAGCAGTCGCAGAAAGAGCACGGAGCCGAGAAATCTTGAGCGAAGCCGCCGCAGACCGACCGCGGCCGTCCGCGTTCGCGGTTGGGCCCGCCCATCGCGCGCGGTCCGGGGGTGCTAATGACCGGTGACGTTCGCGTCCGCGCCATGCACGCGGAAGACGTCGAAGCCGCGGCCGCCACGCTGTACGAGGCCTTCTACGACATCCACGCCCGCCACAACTTTTTGCCGTCGCTCTTCCCGAGCGTTGATTCCGCCCGCGCGGTGATCTCCGGCCTGCTCGACGGCCGGCTGGCCCGTTGCTTCACCGCCGTCGCCGGCGGCGAGCTGGTGGGCAGCACCTTCTTGACCGAGCGCGGCGCCACCGCCGGCATCGGCCCGGTCTCGGTGGCCATCGGCCGCCAAGGCGGCGGCGTGGGGCGTCGGCTGATGGAGGCCCTCATCGCCGCGGCCGGCCCCACGACCTCACTACGCCTGACCCAGTCGCTGTTCAACACGCGCAGCTTCGCCCTCTACCACTCCCTGGGGTTCGTGCCGCGCGACATCGTCGCCTGGCTCGAGGGCGGCTCCTTGCCGACGGACACGCCGCCGCCCGCCGGCACGACCGTGCGCCCCTGGTCCGAGGCCGACCTGCCGGCCGTGCTGCGGCTCGACCAGGAGCTGTGCGGCCTGGACCGTGCGCCGGACATCGCGTCCTACCGGACCAGCGGCCGCGGCTGGCTGGCCGAGCAGGATGGGCGGCTCCTGGGCTACGTGGTGGTCCTGGGACATCGCCACCCTCTGTGCGGCCCGGCGACCGCCCGCGACGAGCCGACCCTGCGCGCGCTGCTCGCGGCGGCAGCTTCCGACGCGCCGGGCGCGGAGATGCGCATCCTCGTCTCCCAGACGTCGCTTCTGGAGTGGCTGCGAGCCGCCGGCTACCGCGTCCGGTTCTTCGACTCGTTCATGGTGCGCGGCGCATGGCGCCCGCCGGCCGGCGCGACCCTGCTGCCGTGGTTTCCCGAGACATTCTGAGGCGAACCGCTCCGCGACCGCGACACCGTCCGCGCGCTACGCGCCTGGACGCCTCGTGCTCAGGGGTGGCTACGCCTCGACGGGGTAGATATCGAAGTCGGCCAGCTTCCATTCGTCGCCGATGGCGCGCCAGCGCGCCTTGACGCTGAAGTCTTGCTCGCCGCTGAAGAGCACGTCGAAGAGGTAGTCGTCCCCCTCCTGCGTCATGCCACTGATGTCGAAGCCATAGAGCGCGGGCGTGCCGCCACCAGGGCTCTCCGCCTGGACCTGCATCATCTTCATGGCAGCCTGGGGTGTCATGTCGTACATCAACTGCGCGACATTCTGCTGGAGCAGCGCCTCGCAGTTGCGGCGCACGGCATCCTCGACGCGCATCTGCGGCATCAGTCCTCGTCCTCCCCTTCCGACTGGTCCCAGAGCGACTCGTAGTTCTCCCCGGTCAGGGCACGCCGGACCTCTGCGCGCTCCTCCTCCAGCAGCTCCTGGTAGCAGACATCGCACTTGGCGCCATACGCGGGCCCGCCCGCCCGAACCATGCGGTCGACGATCGCCTCCCAGACGCCCAGCCGCTTGAGGCTGCCCACATATTTCATCCACGGGATAACCGTCAGCGTCTCCGGGCGCGTGAAGCGCGGGCGCAGCCGGCGCAACTCGCGGAATCGCTCCTCCACGGTGTTCGTCATCGGCACGACTCGAACCATGGGTGGGTCATGCGGGCTCGACCGCGTGTCCAGCAGCAGCGTCTTGCGCACCATGGGGAAGTAGATCGAGATGACTTCGGCCGCCTCCAGGCTGCGCCGCACCTCGGCCAGGTCAAGAGTGTAATCCTGATCCATCACGCCTCCTGTGTGCGTGCGGCCAGTATATACGCAGCGTCGACCGCGTATGTACGCCCGGAGCCGGATACGCCGCCGGCGGCCTGGGCCCAGGACCGCCGCCATCTGCCGCCCCGCATCGTCAGCCCGCAACGCGCACGCGTAGCCAGCGGCGCTTGCCCACCTTGACCTTCGGGCGCTCGTGGAGCTCCACTGCGCCCTGCGCGACGCGGCGGAACGCCGTCATCGCTCGCGAGCCACCGCCAGGAGGAAGCCGCAGCATGGAGACAGTCCGGGTACACTGCGTGTAGTCCGCGCGAGAGCGGCGGGGAAGCGCCGGTCACCTGCTCTCGCCAGGCGTACCGCGTTCGCGGAGAGGCGAAACACGGCCCGCGGGCTCACGCCCCGTGCCTGAGGACCGGCAGCGTGGCGCGGCCTCCGGCGCCGCAAGGATTTGGGGAACGACACGATGACTACCGTCGATTGGCGCGAACACGTCATCTCGGATCCCGCCGTCCTGGCGGGTAAGCCAATCCTGAAAGGAACCCGGCTCGCCGTCGAGTTCGTCCTCGAGCTGCTCGCCGCAGGTTGGTCTCAAGACGCCCTGCAGGAGAACTACCCGCAGCTCACCGAGGAGCGCATCCGGGCCGTGCTGGCCTACGCGGCCGAGACATTCCGCGAGGAGCGTGTCTACCTCTTGCCGCCGGCCGAATCGCCTGTGTGAGCGAGCGCTACCTGGCCAACGAGAACTTCCCCGCAGCAATCGTGCGATGGCTGCGCGAGCAGGGAGATGACGTGGCGCACGCCGCCGAGACGCTCGCCGGCGTCTCAGACGAGGTGGTCCTGCGCGTCGCATTGGAACAAGACCGGATCCTGCTGACATTTGACCGAGACTTCGGTCAACTCGTCTTCCAGCAACGCAGACCACCGGCGCCCGGCGTGGTCGTGTTCCGCCTCGCGCAACAGTCCCCCGCTGCGACCCTCTCCTTCCTCCGAGCGTTCTTCCTCTCCCAGCCGACCGTACGTGGCTTCTTCACGGTGGTCAGCCCGGGCCTCTTCCGCCAGGTCCCACTGGCTCCGCGGTAGGCAAGACCTCCGCCGCCCCGGCGCTCACCGAAATCCGAGGAAGAGCGATCTACCGCGCGGGCGGGGATTGGTTCGTCACCCTGACGCGTAGCCAGCGGCGCTTGCCCACCTTGATGACCGCGCCGTCGATCGGCTGCCACTCGCGCTCCCGGAACGGCGCGCCGTCGAGCTCGAGCGCACCCTGCTCGAGCAGCCGCTGCGCCTCCTTGCGCGAGGCGGCGATGCCGGCCGCCACCAACAGGCGCGGCAGGTCGACCGGCTGGCCCGCTTCGAGCGCCACCTCAGGCATCTCCTCGGGCAGCTCTCGCGCCTGGAACGTGCGCTCGAACTCAGCCTGGGCCTCCAGCGCGGCCTCCGCCCCATAGAAGTCACAGGTGATCCGGTAGGCCAGCCGCTTCTTCCAGCCCATCGGGTTCTCCGCGGCCAGCCCGGCGCGGGCGGCGTCGATCTCCTGCTGGCCGGCCGAGGTGACCAGCTCGTAGTAGTGCAGGATCAGATGATCGGGCACCGACATCACTTTGCCGTACATCTCGGCCGGCGGGTCGGTCACCGCGATGTAGTTGCCGGTCGTCTTGCTCATCCGCAGGTGGCCGTCCGTGCCGATGAGGATCGGCATGGTCACGCAGACTTGCGGCCGCTGGCCGTGCGCGCGCTGCAGCGTGCGGCCGGCCATCAGGTTGAAGAGCTGCTCACTCCCGCCGATCTGCACGTCGGCCCGCAGGGCCACGGCGTCGTAGCCCTGCATCAGCGGGTAGAACAGCTCGTGCACGTAGATCGGGTCGCGCCGCTCCACGCGGGCTCGCCATGTCTCGCGCTCGAGGAACTGCGAGATGGTGAATTGGGAGGCCAGCCGGATCACCTCGGCGAACGAGAGCTTCGACAGCCACTCGGCATTTCGCCGAACCTCCGTGATCTGCGGGTCGAGGATGCGAACGGCCTGCTCGGTGTAGGTGGCGGCGTTGCGCTCCAGCGTCTCCGGGTCGAGCAGCGCGCGCGCCCGCAGCTTGTCCGAGGTGTCGCCGGCGAGCCCCGTGAAGTTGCCGATCAGGAAGACGCAATGGTGGCCCATCTCCTGGAATTGGCGCAGCTTGCGCAGCGGCACGGTATGGCCAAGGGTGATGACCGTCGCGGTCGGATCGATGCCCACGTAGACCCGGAGCGGTCGCCCTTCCCGCAGCCGCTCGCGCAGCTCGTCCTCCATCGTCGCGCGCAGCGACGGGTCGCCGTATTGCGTCCCCCGCATGAGGACGGCGAGCTGCTCCTCGACGGTCGCCCGGCGCGTCATCCGTGGTGCTCCTCGTGGGTCTCGAACCAGGCGCGCGCGAACGCGGCGTCGTGCCGGATCTGCTCGCGCAGCTCGTCGAGCCCGGCGAAGCGTCGCTCGGCCCGCACGGCCTCCAGCAGGTCGATCTTGACCTCGCGCTCGTACAGGTCGCCGTCGAAGTCAAACAGGTGCGTCTCGATGGTCGGCTGGCTGGCGTCAAACGTGGGGCGCACGCCGATGTTGGTGACGCTCGGCCAGGCGTGCTCGCCGACATAGGCCCGCGTGACGTAGACGCCGTAGCCCGGTAGCGCGTGGTCGCGGCCGACCGCGATGTTCGCGGTTGGGAAGCCGAGCAACCGGCCCCGCCGCTCGCCGCGGACCACCGGCCCGCGCAGCGAGAACGGCCGCCCCAGCAGCGCGGCCGCGGTCCGCACGTCGCGCTCGGTCAGCGCCTGGCGGATGCGGGTCGAGCTCACTTTGACCCCCTGCAGCTCCAGCGGCGGCACGACTTCTACCTGGAACCCGAACTCGCCCCCGATCTCGCGCAGCCGTTCGGGAATGCCTTCACGGCCACGGCCGAGAGCGAAATCCGGACCGATGACCAGCAACCGCAACGACGCGTCCTCGTGGAGCAGGTGGCAGAACTCGCGCGCCGAAAGCTGGGCCAGCTCGGACGTGAAGGGCAGCGCCGCCACCGTGTCCACGCCCAGGTCCGTCAACAGCTCCACCCGCTCTTCCAGACTCGTCAGGTAGGAAATCTGGAAGTCCGGCCGCACGATCGCGCGCGGGTGGGGGTGGAAGGTAACCACGCCGGCGGCCATCCCATGCGAGCGGGCGGTGCTGATGAGCTGGCGCACCAGATACTGGTGGCCGAGATGCACGCCGTCGAACACGCCGATGGTGTAGGCGGTCGAGCGGCCGAGGTCGGCCCGGCGCAGCTCGTCATGGACAAAGCGCGAAGGCACCCCGCTATCCTCCGGCAGTCGGCACGGCGCGCAGCTCGATGTCGCCGAACAAGTCCCGCTGCCGCGCCTCGATCTCGCCACGGCGCAGCAGCTCCAGTACCGCCAGGAACGTCACGACGACCTCGTCGCGGCTGGCCGCGCCTTCGAACAACGCGCGAAACGAGCCCAGCCCGGCCCGCACGCGCTGCCGCACCTGCCCCATCCGCACCTCGAGCGGAATCCGTTCGCGCGCCACCGGTTCCGCCTCGCGCTCGGGCTTGCGCCGCACGAACGTCTCGGCGGCCAGGCGCGCCAGCGTCTCCAGCGTGACGCCATGCAGCCCGTTCGGCAGCGGCATCTCGGGCGGCGCGGCGACCCGCGAGAAGCTGCGCAGTCCCGCGTCCTCACGCGCCGCGAGGCCCAGCGCGGCCTGCCGGAAGCGCCGGTACTCGCGCAGCAGCTCGGCCAGCGCTTCACCGTCTTCCGGCTCGTCACCGGACTCAGGCAGATCGACAGCCGCGGGCGCCGGCAGCAGCGCGCGGCTCTTCAGGTAGAGCAGGCGCGCGCCGATGACGATGAACGCCGACAGCCGATCGGCATCCAGCTCCGGAGCCTTGTGCAGCGCCGTGAGGTACTGGTCGGTCACCTGGACAAGCGAGATAGCGGTGATGTCCAGCTCCTGCCGCTCGATCAGGTGCAGCAGCAGGTCGAGCGGGCCGTCGAACCCGTCGAGCTGGACGGCGATCGACTCGTCCACCGTCATCCCCAGCCGGACCGCCACGCGCGGCGCCTCACCACCAGTCCGCATCGCCCTCTCAATCCGCCCTCGGCGGCCCCGCCACGAGGCGCCGTGCCGCCGGCGCGGCCAGCGGTCGGTTCACCGCCTGCGCCACCACCGTGACCTGCTGCATCATCTGCGCGAAGTTCTCGAAGGTCAACGACTGCGCCCCGTCGCTCAGCGCGTGGTCGGGATTCGGGTGCACCTCGATCATCAGCCCGTCGGCCCCGGCCGCGAGCGACGCCAGGGCCATCGGCCCAACCAGGTACCACTTGCCGGTCCCGTGGCTCGGATCGGCGACCACCGGCAGGTGGCTGAGTCGGTGCACGAGCGGGATCGCGCTCACATCCATCGTATTGCGCGTGGCCGTCTCGTAGGTGCGGATGCCGCGCTCACACAAGATCACGTTGCGGTTCCCCTGGGCGAGGATGTACTCCGCGCTCAGCAGCCACTCCTGGACCGTCGCGCTCATGCCGCGCTTGAGCATCACCGGCCGGTCGCTACGGCCGCACTCCTCGAGCAGGATGAAATTCTGCATGTTGCGCGCGCCGATCTGCAGGATGTCGGCGTAGCGCGCGACCAGGTCCACGTCCTCAGGCGAGAGCACCTCGGTGATGACGGGCATCCCGGTCTCGGCGCGCGCCTCGGCCAGCAGCTTCAGGCCCTCTTCGCCCAAGCCGCGGAAGGCGTACGGCGAGGTGCGCGGCTTGAATGCGCCGCCGCGCAGCACCTGCGCCCCGGCCGACTTCACCGCGCGCGCCGTGGAGAGCAACTGCTCCCTCGACTCCACGGAGCACGGGCCGGCCATCACGACCGCGCCCCCGCCGCCGATGGCGACGCCGCCGACCTCGATCACCGAGCTGACGTTCTTGAACTCGCGGCTGGAGAGCTTGAACGGCTTGCTGATCGGCACCACCTGGTCCACG
>JAJYLG010000005.1 GCA_021787985.1 Chloroflexota bacterium | reverse complement strand
CCGCGTGCCCCAGGCGCGCAGGGTGAGCGCGCCGGATGGGCGGAGGGCGACGCCGGGCTCGCTGGGCGGGGTGCCGCCGGCAGCGCAAAGCGTGGCCCGCCAGTCTAAAGCGGGGCCCGCGCTGGCCGATGATCGTTGTGGACGCCATGGGCGCGTCCACGGAGCGACATGCCGGATACCGAGGCCGCCGCCAGCGCATCACGACGGGGACTGCCGATTCCGCGAGTCTCGCCGGCGGTGCTGGCGTGCGCGGTGTCGCGCCTGCTCGACCTGGCGGAGGGCCGGCAGGAGGGGCACGCCCTGCGCGTGGCGCACGTGGCGCTCGCCACCACTCGCTCGCTGGCGCTCTCGCGTGAGGAGCGTGCGGGCGTCCTGTTTGGCGCGGTGCTCCACGACCTCGGTGCGGCACATGCCGGCCGCGTGCTCCCGCGCGAGCAGCTCGGCCGGGAGGACCAGGTTTTCCAACAGGCGCCGCTCCAGCTCCCGCACGTCGTCGCCAGCCGTTACCCGCCGCACGTGGGGCCGAGCGTCCGCCGCGCGCTTGAGGAGCATGCGGTCGCGGGCGCCGACCTGGCGCAGCGCTTCGGCGCGCCACGGCAGGCGGTCGCGGCGATTCTGGGGCACCACGAGCACTGGGACGGCACCGGCTACCCTCAGGGGCGTCGCGGCACCGACACTGAACCGGTGGCCCGCATCGTCGGCATGGCCGACGTCGTAGAGAGCTACCTGGCCCTGCATGGCAATCCGCTGGCCGCGCGGCAGGGGCTGAACGACTTCCTGCTGCAGCAGCGCGGCAACTGGTTCGACCCGTCGCTGGCCGACATCCTCATCGAGGCGACCCGCGCAGACCTGTTCTGGTGGGACCTGCACGCGACCGAGTCCGCCTCCTTGCTTCTGGCGGAGGCCGGGCTGGTGGACCAGAAGCCGCTCGACCTGGACGCGTTGGAGGCCGCCGCGGCCGCGCTGGCCGAAGCGGTGGACGCGCGCACCGGCCATCTGCACGGCTACGGCGCGGCAGCCGCGCGCCTCGCCGACGGCATCGCCCGTCGTGCCGGGGTTGACGGGGAGCGGGCGCGGCTCGTCTACCTCGCCGGGCTATTGCACGACATCGGCGCTCTTGCCCTCTCGGGTCGGCTGCTGTTCAAGGTCGACGTGCTGACGGTCGAGGAGCTGGAGCAGATGCAGCGTCACCCCACGGTGGCGCGAGACTTGCTCGAGACGCTCCCGGGAATGGGAGAGATCGCTCGCTGGATCGGTCAGCACCACGAGCGGGTCGACGGGCGTGGCTACCCTGACGGGCTGGAGGGCGACGCGCTCGCGCTCGAGGCGCGCATTCTTGCGCTGGCCGATGTGTACTGCGCGCTGCGATCGGACCGGCCGTACCGGCGCGCGCTGGGCCGTGCCGACGCCCTGGACGTTATCCGCGGGCTGTCGGGCACGCATCTCGACCCGGCGCTGGTGCACACCTTCTTGCGCGCAACTGACCTGCACGAACCGTTGTCGGAGTAGCCAGGTCAGCTCTTCTCGAATCGTTCGACTTCCAGGACGAACACCACGGCCCCGCCCGCGCGCACCGGGATGAGCTCGGTCGTGGGTACCGGCTCGAGGGCGACCGGCAGCGACTGCACCGGCACCAGCTCGGTGCGCGCGGTGCAGGTGCGGCGCACGACGCCGAGGGCGGTCTCGACGCGCCCGTGGGGCAGGCCGCAAAGCACCGTGCTGTTGCCGCGGCGGAGGAAGCCGCCGGTGCTCCCGATCTTGGTCGATGCAAGGTCCGCCCGTGCGAGCTCTTCCATCAGCGCGCCGGCGTCTGCATCGTCGGCGATGATGATGAGCAGGCGGTCGACCCGCTCGTCCATCCGGACCTCCCGGGCGGGGTTGGTTCTGCCCATGGTAGGCGCGTCGCGATCCGGTGGTCAAAGCGCGCGGAGCGGCGGCGTGTCGCGGACGGCCGCGGGGCGTGCGGCGCTACCAGGGTCGCGGCCAGCGTGACCAGTCGAACTCGATGATGCGCTCGTCCGTGAGCTGCCAGATCGTGGCCTCGGCCGCGCCGTGGCGGATGTCGAGGAAGCCGATCGTGCCGAGCTGCACGTTCAGGTTGTGCGGGTAGGTGGGCGACCCCGGGTTGACGCATAGCAGCCCGTCGACCCGATCGACCGCTTCGACGTGCGTGTCGCCGTAGACCAGCACGTCGAGCTTGGCATCGCCGAAGCAGCGCCGCAGCGTGCGCTCGAGGGTGTGGTGCGGCGGGATCTCGGGGATGGGCACGGCGTGGGTCATGCCGATGCGCAGCCCAGCGAGCTCGAGCACCCACGCGTCGCGCAGCCGCGAGTCGTTGGGCTGGACTGGCCGGCCGCCGGAGCCGTCGTCGCCGTTGCCGCGGGCCGCGAACGTGGGAGCGAGCTCGGCGAGCCGGTCGATCACGGCCAGGTCGTGGATGTCGCCGGCGTGCAGGATCGCGTCGACGTTGCGAAACGCGTCGAAGACCTGCGGCCACAGCTCGGGCCGCGCCTCGGGGATGTGGGTGTCCGAGATCAGACCGATGCGCACGATCCAAGTGTAGCGTCGCGGGCGGCGGGCGAGGCGCTTCGGCCCCGCTCACCCGCGCACGTGGCCGGTCGGATCTCAAATCTCAGTGGTAGTCGGCATCGACCCACACGCGCTGGCTCGCGACCGCCGCGCCGCTCGCGCTCGCGGAGACGTCGAACGTTCCTGTCTGGCCCGGGCGCAGGGTGGTTGGCTGGGTGAACGCAAAGGCGACGCTGACCACGTCGCCGCTCGCCGCGTACAGGGCGACGTACGGCTGCACGTAGTCGTACGTGAATGAGGAGCTGTTGGCCACGGTGCCGACGACGTGCCGGAAACCGATTGAGTCGGTGTATACGTTGGTGATCGTCGCCCGCAGGCCGACGACGGGCTTGTCGAATGGGGGATCGGTGTAATCAGTGACGCTGACAGTGACGTGGTCCACGCCGTGTGGCGCAGTGCTGACCAGGACCGCGTAGGGAGCATCGCCGTGCGGTGGCATCGTCGTGAGCCCGGCGAATCCGAAGTCCGTCGCCAGGAGCTGCCCGGACGCCGAATAGAGGTTGGCGGTCACTTGGACGTAGCCAATCGGCCGGTTCAGGCCGTTGTAGACCTCGCCGACCACCCACAGCGCGCCGATGGAATCGACGTGCCAGGTGGAGTGGCGGGTCGTCATGACGGCCGGTGCGGGTGTCGAAGACGGGGTCGCCGTGGGGGTCGGCGGCGTAACGGTGGGCGAGGGTGTGGCTGGGGGGCTTGGGGAGGGCGAAGGCGTTGGCGCGGGCGCCCCGCCGGGCGATGCGCGGTAGTACCAGCGGTCCGCCTCCAGGCTCAGCGCCGGGTAATACTGGCGGATCCACGCTCCGCCCGCCGGCCAGAGCGTCGTCGCGTTGTACCGGTTCCAGCCGCCCACGCAGGCGTCCACCTGACCGGCCTGGCGCGTGTAGACGCGGCACGCCTGGTCCGGAGCGAGCGTCTGCGCGAGGGTGAAGACGTGCTGGCCGTTGGCGTCGAGCACCTGCAGTCCGGCCGCGTTCGTGCTGGCGCCGCCGACGTCCTGGATCTCCACGTATTCCTGTCCCGGGTCCGAGGACAGACCGACGGCCACCGTGCGCACGTTCGGCCATGCGAGCTGCTTGGTCAGGCGGGAGATGACGTCGAGGTCGCCGCCGTCCGCGTGCATCCGAAGGTAGGCGACGATCACGTCGAGGAAGCCGGCGGGCTTGCCTTGCGCCTGGAGCCAGGCGCCCAGCTCGCCGTGCCGGTTGTCCCACAGCGCCTGGCGCGCCGGGTCGCATTGGCGCTGGAGATCGGGGTGCTCCGGGATGCACTGCCGCGTGCGGTCGCGGACGAGACGCGTGACGGCCGCCGGCGGCGCGGGAGGAGGCGTAGGTGAGGGGGTGGCCGTCGCGGTCGGGGTCCTCGTCGGCGAAGGGCTGGGCGACGCTGTGGGCGTGGGTGTCCCGCCGAGCACACGGGCCTGAATGGCGCATCCCTCGGCCCGGCACCACTCCTGGAGCGCGCTCACGACCGATTGCGTAAACCGTGGCGAGAAGTTGACGGGCGGGCCGGAAGCGCAACCGTCGTCCGGGCAACGATACTGCGGGTTTCCGCTGGAGACTACGCTGACGACGCCATCCGGCGACCAGATCGGCGACCCGCTCTGCCCCTCCCATTGGTCCATCGGGGATAGCAGGAGGAAATCCGTCATGACGTAGTCGCTGGTGCTGGTGGCCCACATCGAGCCGTCCTTGTCGCCCGGGTAGCCGGCTGTGGTCAGCGGGAAACGCGTCGGCTGGAAGTACGAGTCGGTGCCGGCCACCAGCGGCAGGTACGGCGCGGTGCGGCCATGGAAGGGGTCGCCATCCAGATACACGAGGGCAAAGTCGTAGGACGCGCGCTGGATCGGATTGACCGTGGTCCGCCAGCCGTGTGGCACCCCCGACCCGCGCGCCCATGCCACCCCGAACGGAGCGCTCGATCCGGTCCGGCCTGGCACGACCCGTACGCTGGCGACGGTGGAGCCGTCCTCCGGCTCGACGCAGTGGGCGGCGGTCAGGACCACGCCTGGGCCGAGCAGGGCGCCCGAACACAGTGCCTGGAGGGTGTCGGTATCGTCGAAGAGCTCCAGGAGCGCGACAGAGCGCCATCCGGGGGCCGTCGTATCGCCGACTCGAACGCGATCGTCGCTGCCGAAGATCGTCGACTTGGACACCCGGCGGGTGTTCGCCGCCGCGAGCTGCGCCGGCGCACCGTCCATCGGCCTCAGCGGGCGCAAGTCGTGGAGTACGGGTCGCAGCTCGGGTGGCAGTGGCGCCTCCTGGAGTCCCACGCCCGCGGCCCGAGCGGTCGACGCGTCGCGTGAATGGCCAGCCACGGCGAGGACGGCCGCCAGCGTGATCAGCAGTAGCGTGATGGAGACGGACTTCGTGAGCATCGCGCGCTCCTCATCGTCTGGCATCTGCCGAGGGCGGCCAGGCGGTCACACTGGACCGTAGGCACTCCGCGCGTCAATATGCGTCGCGCCGTGTGGCGGGCTGCGCAAGCAGGCGGCCAGGCGCCGCTCGCATTGAGCCTGCCCGCGGCCGTTGCTATCGTGAGGACACGTCAACGCGCGCCCTTTCCCGATGGCCGGCCCTCGACCGTGGCCGCGGCATCGGCGTGCCGCCCCGCGCAGGGCTCGTGCAGGAGGCTGTGGTGGACCGTCCCGTCGATCTGGAGACGATCGTCTCCCTTTGCAAGCGTCGCGGCTTCGCGTACCCGAGCGCCGAGATCTACGGCGGCTTCGGAAGCACTTTCGACTACGGCCCGCTCGGCACGTTCCTCAAGCGCAACATCCGCGAGGCCTGGTGGAAGGCGATGGTCCAGGAGCGCGACGACATCGTCCCCATCGAGGCCGCGATCATCACCAGCCCGCGCGTCTGGGAGGCCTCGGGCCACGTCTCGCACTTCACCGACCCACTTGTCGATTGCCGCGCCTGCAAGCAGCGTTTTCGCGCCGACCACGTAGAGGGCAACGTCTGCCCGAGCTGCGGCGCCGCCGACAGCTTCACGGAAGTGCGCCAGTTCAACCTGATGTTCAAGACGTTCGTCGGCCCCGTCGAGGAGGATGCCGCGGCCGCCTACTTGCGCCCCGAGACGGCACAGGGGATGTTCGTCAACTTCGAGAGCGTCCAGCAATCGATGCGGCGCAAGCTACCGTTTGGCATCGCGCAGATCGGCCGCTCGTTCCGCAACGAGATCACCACCGGCAGCTTCATCTTTCGGACGCGTGAGTTCGAGCAGATGGAGATGGAGTACTTCGTCAAGCCGGGCACCGACCTGGAGTGGTATGACCACTGGCGCAACGAGCGCATGCGCTGGTACGGCCGCATCGGCATCAAGGCCGAGAACCTGCGCTTGTACGAGTACCCGAAGGAGGAGCTGGCCCATTACTCGGTCGGCACCACCGACATCCAGTACCGTTACCCGATGGGCTGGAGTGAGCTGGAAGGCATCGCCGACCGCACCGATTACGACCTCAAGGCGCATGCCAGCTACAGCGGCCGCGCGTTGACCTACTTCGACGAGGAAACGAACGAACACATCACGCCCTACGTCGTCGAGCCCGCGGTCGGCGTGGACCGCATTGCGCTCGCGCTGCTGTGCGACGCCTACGATGAGGAGGTGGACGAGCGGGGCGAGAAGCGGGTCGTGCTGCGTTTCCATCCGCGCATGGCGCCGGTCACCGTGGCCGTGCTGCCTCTCTCGCGCAACGAGAAGCTGGTGCCGCCGGCGCGCGAGGTGCACGCGTTGCTGCGTCCGCACTTCCAGGCGCAATACGACGACGCCCAGAGCATCGGGCGGCGTTACCGGCGACAGGACGAGATCGGCACCCCGTACTGCGTTACCGTCGACTTCGACTCGCTCGAGGACCACGCGGTGACCATCCGCGAGCGCGACTCGATGGAGCAGGTCCGCGTGCCGATCGCCGAGCTGGTGGGGCGGCTGCGGGCGATGCTTCCCGACCTCTGATGCCCGTCGTCGCGCCGTGAGGCTGCTGCACTTCGCCGACCTCCACATTGGCGTCGAGAGCTACGGCCGACCCGACCCGGAGACCGGTCTCAACACGCGATTGCAGGACTTCCTGCGCGCGTTCGATGAGCTGGCCGAGCAGGCGCTGGCGCGCCAAGTCGACGCGGTCATCTTCGCCGGCGACGCCTACAAGTCGCGCGAGCCGTCGCAGACGCACCAGCGCGAGTTCGCCCGCCGGGTGGCGCGCATTGCCGCGGCGGGAATCCCCGTCTACCTGCTTGTCGGCAACCATGATGTCCCGGCCGCGCTGCACCGCGCGCATGCGCTCGAGATCTTCCCGACCCTCGCCGTCGAAAACGTGCACGTCGGCGATCGCCTCGGCACGCAGGTGTTGCAGACGCGCTCCGGGCCGCTGCAGGTCACCGGGGTGCCGTGGCCCACGCCGGCGCAGCTCCTGACCCGCGAGGACTACCGCGGCAAGTCGATCGTGCAGGTGAACGAGATCGTTTCCGACCTGATCCGTCAGCAGCTCCGGGCCGAGGCGTCGCGCATCGACCCCGCGCTTCCGGCCGTGCTGACGGCGCATCTCGCCATGGATGTGCGCAACGTCCGCACCGCGTCGGAATCGTCCATGGTCGTAGGTCAGTTTCCCGTCTTCTTCCCGGAGACGGTGGCGCTGCGCGAGTACGACTACGTGGCGCTCGGCCATCACCATCCCTACCAGGTGCTGCGCGAGCGGCCGCCGGTGGTCTACGCCGGCTCGATGCAGCGGGTGGACTTCGGCGAAGAGAAGGATCCCAAGGGCTTCGTGGTGGTCGAGCTCGATCCGGCCCTGCCGCAGGGCGAGCGCTGCGTCTCGCACGAGCTCGTGGAGGTCATGGCGCGGCGCTTCGTCACGGTCAAGGTCACGCCATCCGCCCAGGACCCCACTGACGAGGTGGTGGAGCGCCTGCGGCGCGCCGGCATCGAGGACGCCATCGTCCGCGTCGTCGTGGAGCTCCGCGCCGATCAGCAGCGCGCCCTGCGATCCGCCGCCCTCGACGCAGAGCTGGCGCGCGCCCACCACGCGCGCATCCAGGTCGTGCTCGTCGACGCCGCTCGCACGCGCGTGGCCGTGGACGGCTCCGTGGAGGCGCTGGGGCCGCTCGACCTGCTGAGGCTGTACTTCGACGAGCACCGCGTCCCCAGCGAGGCGCGCGAGGAGCTGGAGCGCGCTGCGCAAGGGCTCCTTGACGAGGCCGACCTCGCCGGGATCGAGGAGGGCTGACGCTCCGTGGTTCCCGAGCGGCTGGCGTTGCGCAACTTCCTCTCCTACCGCGAGCTCGACGCGCTCGAACTGGGCGGGGTGCACGTCGCCTGCCTGGTCGGCCCGAACGGCCACGGCAAGAGCACGCTCATCGACGCGATGACCTGGGCGCTCTTCGGCGCGTCGCGGCTGGGCGCACGCCGGGCCGACGAGCTGGTGCGGCACGGCTCCGAGGAGATGCTGGTGGATCTCGAGTTCCGCTCGGGCGGCCAGCGGTACCGGGTCGTGCGCAAACACCGGCGCGGACGGGCGAAGACGGCCGGCGCGACGACGCTGGAGTTCATGGTCGCGGACGGCGCCGGCGGCTGGACCGCCCTGCCGGGAAGCACCATCGACGAGACGGAACGGGCGATCCGGCGGGTGCTGCGCCTGGACTACGACACTTTCGTGAACTCGGCGCTGCTGCTGCAGGGCAAGTCGGATAAGTTCACACGCACCGATCCGCGCGAGCGGCGTCGTGTGCTGGCCGCGATCCTGCGGCTCGACCGCTACGAGCGGCTCGAGCAGCGGGCACGCGGGCGGGCTCGGGACCTGGAGGATGAGGTGCAGCGGCTCGAAGGCGAGGCTGTCGGCTTCCGCGAACAGGCGGCGCGCGAGCCGGACCTGGCCGGTGGCGCCGCTGATGCGGGGCGCGATGCAGAGCGGGCGCGCGCAGCCCTGGAGGAGGCGCGCGCGGAACGGGAAGCGTGTGGCAGTGAGGTCGAGCGGCTGCGCGCGCTGGCGGGACAGCTCACCGCCGCGCGCTCGGCGCTGGCGGCGCTCGCCGTTCGGCGCGACGAAGCCGTGCGAGCGGTGGCCGCCGCCGAGGCGGAGGCACACGACGCGCGCGCCGCCGCGGACACCCTGCCCGATCTGCGGGCGCGCGCGGCGCAGCTCGAAGAGGCGCGCCGCCGGCTCGAGGACGCGCGCCGCCGCGAGCAGAGTGCCGCGGAGCTGGCGCGCGAGGCCCTGCACGCGCAAGAGCTGCTCGACGCGCGGCGACGGCAGCACGCGTTCGAGACGGATAGCCTGCGGCGAGCGCTGCGTGAGGCGGAAGAGGCCGCGGCGCAGGCCGAGGAACGGCGTCGTGAGCTGGACGACACGGAGCGCGAGGCCGAGAAGGTCCGGGAGCGGAAGGAAGGGCTGGCAGCGGGGCTGGGCGCGCGCCAGGCGGTCGAGGAGCGTTGGCGGGAGCTGCTGGCCGTGCGCGACGCGTTGGCGCGGCTGCAGGGCCTGGAACGCGAGCACGCGGAGGACGCGCGCGAGCTCGCGGCGGCCGAGGGCTTACTGCAGGAAGCCCTGGCACGGTTGCGAGGCGAGCTCGACGAGCGCGCCCGCCGGCTGGAGGCAGCGCAGACGGCAGCCGCCGAGCTGCCCGCGGTCGCGGCAGCGCTGCAGGCCGCGCTCGACGCCCGGCGTTCGGCTGAGAAGGCTCGCGACGAGGTGGTCGCCCGCCTGGGCGCGGCGATACAGGACGCGCGCGAGCGTGCCGCCTCGGAAGGCCAGCGCGCAAGAGCGGCGGAGGCGGGGGCGCGCGACGCGGCGCGCCGGCTGCAGGAGCTCGCCGGGGTCGAGGGTGGCCGTTGCCCGCTCTGCCGCAACGAGCTGGGGCCCGAGGGCCTGCAGCACGTGCGCGGCGAGTGGCAACGCGAGCGGGAACGCGCGACGGCAGTGGCGCGCGACGCGACGGACGCGGCGACCGCTGCCGAACGCGAGGCGGGTCATCTCGACTCCGATTCCCAGCGCGAAGCGGCGTCGGGCAACGAGCGCGTGCGGATGGCGGTCGAAGAGGAGACACGCGCCCGCCAGCGCCTGGACGCTGTCCGTGCTGCCCAACTGGAGGCCGAACGCCTGGCTGCCGAGGCCGCGGCCACGCCGCCGCTCGAGGATCATCCCCAGGTGCGAGAGGCGCGCGCACGAGTCGGCGTCGTCGTCAGGCGGCTGGAGGAGCTTGATACCGCCCTCGCTCGGCGGGCGGAGCTGACCGCGCAGGCCCAGGAGCTCGCCGGCGTCGAGGCGGAGCGGGCGCTGCTCGAGCGTGCGGTGACGGATCTGGCAGAGGCTGACGAGATGCAGGTGCGGCTGGAAGGCCGGCGGGCGCGTTTGCAGGAGGAGCTGCGCGCGGCCGGTGAGCGTGCCGACCAGGTCGATGCGCGCCGTGCAGCGGTCGCCGCAGCCGAGGAGCAGCTCGAAGAGCAATACGCCGCAGCAGAGGTCGCGGCACGGGCTGGCGTCGAGCGCGCGCTGGCCGAGCTGGCGTTCGATCCGGCCGAGGTCGAGGCGGCGACCGCTGCCGTGGAGCGCATGGTCTCGGTTGAGGCGGAGGTGCGCGCCGCCGAGATAGCGGCCGCACGCTTGCCGGACCTGGAGCGGCTGCTGGCGGACCGCCAGGGGGCCCTCGCCCGGCTCGGATCGGACATGGCGCAGGCCGAGGCCGGTGTGCGCGAGCTCGAGGAGGCCGTCGCCCCGCTTGCCGAGGCGCAGGCCGCCTTCGACACGGCGCAGCAGGGCCTTCGTGACGCGGAGGAACAGGCCGGCCGGGCCGGCGCGGCCGAGGCGGCGGCACGCGAGCGGCTCGAGCTGGCAAAGGAGGCGGTCGCGCGGCTGCGTGACGCGGAGGGACGACTGGAGCGAACTCGGCGGCGCGGAGGGGTCTACCTGCAGCTCGCCGAGGCGTTCGGGCCGAAGGGCATCCAGGCGCTGCTGATCGAGCACGCCGTCCCCGAGCTCACGAACCACGCCAACGAGCTGTTGGACCGCCTGACCGGCGGCCGGCTGCGCGTGGACCTGCGCACGCAGCGGACCACGAGGCAGGGCGGCGTCGTCGAGGCGCTCGATATCGTCGTGACGGACGAGGGAGGTGAGCGCGCGTACGAGCTGCTCAGCGGCGGGGAGGCGTTCCGCGTCGACGTGGCGCTGCGTGTGGCGCTCGCGCGTCTGCTGGCGCGCCGGGCCGGGGCGCCGCTGCGGACGCTGGTGATGGACGAAGGCTTCGGCACGCAGGATACCGAGGGTCGGGAGCGGCTCCTCGAAGCGATCCAGGCGATCGCCTCGGACTTCGATCTGGTGCTCGTCGTCACCCACCTGGACGACCTGAAGGCGAGCTTCCCCGCCTGGATCGAGGTCCAGAAGGACGCGGACGGCTCGCACGCGCAACTCGTTTATACGGGCTGACAACGCGGCGGGAGCGCGACCTCGCCGCGCTCCCGCCCGCGTGATGCTCCGTCGCCCGTGTCAGGCCGGCTGGAATGCGTTGGTCTTCGCGCGGGCGGAGTCCTTGTCCTTGTACCAAAGGGCGTTGATCTCGACGAAGACCTTCTGATCCTCGGGCACGTCGTCCTCGGCGAAGATCGCGGTCACCGGGCAGGCCGGCTCGCACGCGCCGCAGTCGATGCACTCGGCCGGGTCGATGAAGAGCTGGCGGTCAGTGCCCTCGTCGAAGTGGATGCAGTCTACCGGGCAAACCTCGACGCAGGACTTGTCCATGACGTCGATGCAGGGCGACGTGATGATATAGGCCATCGGGAGCGGGTACCCTCCTTTGTCGGTTTGGGGTGTGCGGCCGTCCTGGCGCGGCACGTTCATTGTGGGTGTGGGCACCAGGTGAGACAAGCACTTTAGCAAGGATATACTTGCGATATCGCGGCTTTCCTACGCGCTGTGACGGCGTCCCGCGCGCGAGCCGCCGGCGGCCGGCCGACGTGTCAGATCGCTGCGGCCTCGATCGGCTCGCCGATGTCGAGCGCGCGACGGAGGTAGCGGCCGGTCAGCGACGTGGGGTGCCGCGCGATCGCCTCGGGCGTGCCCGTTGCTACCACCTGGCCGCCGCGATCTCCGCCCAGCGGCCCGAGGTCGATGATCCAGTCGGCGTTCTTGATCACGTCCAGGTGGTGCTCGATGACGAGCACCGTGTTGCCGGCGCCGACCAGCCGCTGCAGCACGTGCATCAGCCGTGACACATCCTCGAAGGCGAGCCCGGTCGTCGGCTCGTCGAGGATGTAGAGCGTGCGGCCGGTGGCGCGTCGCGAGAGCTCGGTGCTGAGCTTCACGCGCTGCGCCTCGCCGCCGGATAGGGTGGTCGCCGGCTGGCCCAGGCGGATGTAGCCCAGCCCCACCGCGTCGAGCGTTTCCAGGACGCGGCGGACGCGTGGCTGATTGGCGAAGAACTCGAGCGCCGTCTCGACCGTCATGTCGAGCACTTCGGCGATGTTCTTGCCCTTGTACCGGATTTCGAGCGCCTCGCGGTCGTACCGCTGGCCCTTGCATACCTCGCAGGGTACGGTGACGTTCGGCAGGAAGTTCATCTCGATCTCGATGTATCCCTCGCCCGCGCAGGCCTCGCAGCGCCCGCCTTTGACGTTGAAGGAGAAGCGTCCCGGCGCGTAGCCGCGCATGCGCGCCTCCGGCACGCTGGCGAACAGCTCCCGGACCGGGGTGAATGCGCCCGTGTACGTAGCCGGGTTGCTGCGCGGCGTCCGCCCAATGGGCGACTGGTCGATGTCGATGACCTTGTCGATGTGCTGGGTGCCTTCGATCGCATCGTGCGCGCCGGGGCGGTCCTTGGCGCCGTACAGCTCCTGGGCGAGCCGGCGGTGCAGGATGTCTTTCACGAGCGTGCTCTTGCCCGAGCCGGATACGCCGGTCACACAGACGAACCGGCCGAGCGGGATCTCCACGTCGATCGAACGCAGGTTGTTCTCGCGCGCGCCACGCACCACGACCGAGCGGCCGTTGCCCGACCGTCGCTGGCGTGGCACGGGGATCGACTTGCGGCCGGCCAGATAGGCGCCGGTGAGCGAGTCCGGGCAGGCCATCACGTCGTCGATCGTTCCGGCGACGACCAGTCTCCCGCCGTGCTCGCCGGCGCCGGGGCCCATGTCGATGATGTGGTCGGCGGCGCGCATCATCGCCTCGTCGTGCTCCACCACGAGGACCGTGTTGCCCAAGTCGCGCAAGCGGTGGAGCGTGCGGATCAGGCGGTCCTCGTCGGACGGGTGGAGACCGACGGATGGCTCGTCGCAGACGTAGAGCACGCCCATCAGGTGGGCGCCGATCTGCGTGGCGAGCCGGATGCGCTGCGCCTCGCCGCCGCTCAGAGACTGCGCCGCGCGGTCGAGCGTCAGGTAGTCCAGCCCCACGTCGTCGAGGAAGACCAGGCGGGAGCGGATCTCTTTCAACACCTGATAGGCGATCGCGCGCTCGCGCGGGGAAAGCGGGTTCACGGGCTCCTGGAGCGATGCCACCCACGCCAGCGCCTCGACCACGGACATCGCGCTGACCTCGGCGATGTTGCGGCCGGCCACCGTAACCGCCAGCGCCTCCGGCTTGAGCCGCTTGCCCGCGCAGGCCGGGCACGGCGCGGCAGACATGTAGCGCTCGATCTCGGAACGTACCCAGTCCGAGTCGGTCTCCAGGTAGCGCCGTTCCAGGTTGGGGATGACGCCCTCGTAGGTCGTCTCGTACTGCTGCACCCGGCCGGACTGCGTCTTGAAGCGCACGGTGATCGCGCGCTCTCCCGTGCCACGGAGGATGACCTCCAGTTGCTCTGAGCGGAGCGTCGCGACCGGTGCCGTGTAGCTGAAGCCATGCGTGTCGGCCACGGCATCGAGCAGCCGTGCGTACCAGTTGGCGGACGTGCCGCTGCGGGTCCACGGCTGCACGGCGCCCTGCGCCAGCGAGAGCGCCTTGTTCGGGATGACCAGGTCCGGGTCGACTTCGAGCTTGACGCCCAGGCCGGTGCAGGCCGGGCAGGCGCCGTGCGGGCTGTTGAAGGAGAAGTTGCGTGGCGCCAGGTCTCCGATCGAGACGCCGCAGTTCGGGCAGGCGAAGTGCTCGCTGTAGAGGCGGTCTTCCTCGTCGTCGACGGCGAGCAGCAGCAGGCCGGCACCCAGTTTGAGGGACGTTTCCACGCTGTCGCTGAGGCGCGTCACCACGTCGGCGTCGTTCTCCTGTCGGCCGGTCAGGAAACGGTCGACCACGATCTCGATGGTGTGCCGGCGGTTCTTGTCCAGGTTGACGTCTTCGTCCAGCGGCAGCACCTGGCCGTCAACGCGCGCGCGGACGAAGCCGGCGCGGAGGGCATCCTCGAAGACGTGCAAGTGCTCGCCCTTGCGGTCGCGGATCACCGGGGCGAGGAGCATCGCCCGCTTGCCGGGCGGCTCGGCCAGGATGGCATCCACGATCTGCTGTACGGTTTGCCGTTCGATCGACCGGCCGCACTTCGGGCAATGGGGTCGCCCCGCGCGCGCGAACAGCAGGCGGAGGTAGTCGTGGATCTCGGTGACGGTGCCGACCGTGCTACGCGGGCTGCGCGGAGCTCCCTTCTGGTCGATCGAGATCGCCGGCGAGAGCCCGTCGATCGAGTCCACGTCGGGCTTCTCCATCTGGCCGAGGAACTGGCGCGCGTAGGCGGCGAGCGACTCGATGTAGCGGCGCTGCCCTTCCGCGTAGATCGTGTCGAAGGCCAGCGACGACTTGCCCGAACCGGACAGGCCGGTGATCACGACCAACCGGTCGCGCGGGATCTCGACATCGATGTTCTTCAGGTTATGCTCGCGGGCGCCTCGAACGATGATTGCATCAAGGGGCACGGGCTAACTCCGGGAAGCTGGCATCCGAACAGTTGTGCGATGCCAGTGTATCATCGGCACCGGCGGGAGACGGACGGGCGAGGTCGCGGCGATGACGGTAGTGTTCGGGCTGGTGGCGCTGGTGACGGTGGCCGCGGCGTTGCTGGTGATGCTGCGACTGCAGCAGGGGCAGCGGTCGTTGGCCGACCACGTGGTACAGCTCGACCAGCGCGTGGCGCAGCGTGTCGACGCGCTCGAAGAGCGGCTTGGGGCGCAGGTCGGGCAGCTCCACGCGACGTTCGGCTCGGCGCAGCACACGCTGCTGCAGCTCGGCACCGAGTTGGGTCAACTGCGCACCGCGGCTGAGCGCATGCAGGCCGTGGGCGCGGAGGTCGGCCAGCTCAGCGGGCTGTTGCGCGCTCCCGTGCTGCGCGGTGCGCTCGGCGAGGTCCTGCTCGAGCGACTGCTGTCCGAGGTGCTCCCCGAGCAGCTCTACGCGCGGCAGTTCCGTTTCCGCGACGGGACGGCGGTCGACGCCGCGGTGCGGCTGGGCGAGCGCTGGCTACCGGTGGACGCCAAGTTCCCGATGGAAGCGTTCGCCCGCCTGCGCGACGCGACCGAGGACAGCGAGCGCAACGCCGCACGGCGTGAGGCCCATCAGGCCTGCCTCCGCCACGTCGACGCCGTGGCGAAGTACGTGCGGCCGGACGAAAGCACGACGGATGTCGCCTTCCTGTACGTCCCCGCCGAGTCCATCTTCTTCGCGCTGGTCACGCCCGGTGAGCTGGCCGGGAAGGAGACTTTGCAGGAGTACGCGCTGAGCAAGCGGGTGGTGATCACGTCGCCGAACTCCCTGTACGCTTACCTGCTGATGGTGGAGCGCGCCGAGGCCGGATTCCGCCTGCAGAAGGAGGCGGGGCGGGTGCGCGACCTGCTCGCCCGCATGACGCGCGAGTTCGACGAGTTCTTGAGGGGCTACGACCAGCTCGGCACGCACCTGCAGAACGCGGGCAAGAAGTACGATGAGCTCCAGCGGCGCGGCCAGCGGGTAGGCGACGCCCTGCGCAGGCCGCTGGAGGCGGCGGATGAGCTGGCAGCGCTGCCGGCCGCGGAAGAGGCAGACTCAGGCTGAGCCGGATGTCCGAGATCTCAGATTCGAGATCTGCGCTGCCCAGCCGGCGCCGGTGGTGGGAGGTGGATCATGTCGTTGCTGGGCGATGCGGCGATCGCCGCGGCGATCGAGAGGCTGCAGGGCTGGGCGCGTGACGGGAACACGATCCGCGCGGAGTACCGCTTCCGGGACTTCAGCGAGGCGGTGGCGTTCGTGAACCGGGTGGCCGAGGCGGCGAACCGCGCGGATCACCATCCGGACATCTGCGTCCGCTACAACCGCGTCGAGCTCACGCTCGCGACGCACAGCGCCGGCGGGATCACGGAGAAGGACCTGGCGATGGCGGAGGCGTGCGACCGGGCGGCATAGCGCCCGGCGACCCCGGGCGGGCATCCGCCCCCGGCGGCGGGGGGCGCCCGCTGCCCCATGCACCGCCGCGAGGCGCGCGGCAGATCCGGAAGCCCTACGCCGCCTCGGACTGGTAGTCCCACACCGCCTCGCGGGTGACCGTCCGGTGAAAGCGGCTCTTGCCCGCCATCGATTCCCACTCCGCCCGGGAGTAGACAAGCAGATCGGCGGGCACTGGAAGCCCCGCCGTGTCCCATTCGAGCGCCCGGCGCTCGAACGGCAGGTTGGTGCTTGCAACGACGATCACGAGGTCCACATCGCTGCCGACTCCCCAATCGCCGCGCGCGTACGAGCCGAAGTAGCCGATGCGCCAGACGTCGCAACGACGGCGCACGGCTTCGTCAGCCCAACGTCGCACCGCGCCGTCGACGGTCGCTCGGTCAGGCCATCTGAGAACGGACGAAGTCAAGGATTTCACCGGCATAGCGAATGGCCTCCTCGCTCTGGAGGTGCCCGTACTGCTCGAACGGCGGGCCGCACCGACCGACCGACCGTCGATCTCGCGACATCGCGAGGCGTTGTTGGAGGGACGTGCGGCCCGAGCGTCGCCCTTCTACTGCTTTGCGGCTCGGTCGAGTCCGGCCTGCATCTTGTCGACCACCGTCTTGACGAGGCTCGACGTCAAGGCGTCCTTGGATCCGAAGAGGAACACGGTGATGCCCGCGTTTCCGTCGCGCCAGAGGTAGGCTTCCAGGTGCATGTTCACGCTGAGGCCGGTGGCCGCGAGGCTGACGTCGAACGCCTTCGCCACGCCGCTGAGCGGGGCGCTTGCGGCCGCGGTGCCCGGGTTGACGCTCAGGTTGAGGTTGCCGGCGCTGGGCGCGTCCTTGCCGAACCCCTGCTTCATCGTATCGGTGAGGCAGGAGGTGAAGTCGTTGCCGTTGAGCGCTTGCTTGAACGTGTCGAGAGCGGACGAGGGCACCTTCGTGTCTTTGAAGATGGTCACCTGGACCTGGACGATGGTCGGGATCAGCCCCCCCTGCTGCTCGAACGCCTTCTCAGCCCGCCCGGCACGGCCAGCTTCGGATTGCGACTTGACCGACGAGAAGGCCTGATCGAGCGACTTGCAGGCCGCGCTGCTCGTGTCGGAGGTGAAGGGAGTCCCGTCGCTGAACTGGTCCGTCTCCGTCACCTTCCAGCCGGAGCCCGGCAGGTCGCTCTCCGAGATGAGCGCCGCGTGTGCCAGGGTGTCGGCTTTGGCCGGGTCGAATGTCAGCTTCTTGCCGCCTCCGCAGGCCGCGATCAGCAGCGGGAGCGCGAACGCTGCGATGAGCAGGCCCGCGCCCGAGCTTCGAGCACGGAGACCCGACTGCCACGCGGCCGGCCGCGCGGAACGTCTCGATCCAAGCATTCGCATCGTCACCCCTCCAAGACAACAGCCAACGCCACGGCGACCCGAGGTCCCGTTTGCTCGGCACTTACGCTCGCATCGTACCGCGGATGTCGGATGCGCGGGTGTATCGATGTCACGATCTGGGTGGGTCTCGCTCGCCACGACAGCTCGTCGCGCGTTGGGCTCTCCGCGCGCTTCCGGGCAGGTTGCCGGCCGCCGCGTTGCAGTGCGGAGGCGTGCCAGGCGTTTGGCTGAGCGCCCCACGTACCATCCGCAGCGCCTCGGCGGCGACCTGATGTCGGTAGACGAGGCGGCCGCCCGCGAAGCGGCGCCGGACCACGGTCGTGCCGCCCGGGTGCGCGAGCGCGATAAAGACGGTGCCCACGGGCTTGTCGGCGGTGCCGCCGGTCGGCCCGGCGATCCCGGTGATGCCGAGCGCGAAGTCAACGCCGGAGCGCTCACGCATCCCCGTGGCCATCGCCGTCGCGATATCGCGGTCCACACCGCCGCGCGCGGCGAGCAGGTCCTCCGGCACGCCCACGAGCGCCGCCTTGAGCGCGTTCGCGTACGCCACCACTCCGCCGCGGAACACGCGTGACGCGCCCGGGTTCTCGACCAGCAGCGCCTGGATGATGCCGCCCGTGCACGACTCGGCGATCGCCAGGCTGCGTCCCGCCGCTGCCAGCTCGCGCAGCGCGTCGCGCGCCTGCCGTCGTGCGTCACTCAGCCCGCCGCGGTGCACCGCCATTCGCGCCTAGGGCGTGATGACGGCTCGGGTGACCCTCGTCTGGTCGCCCTGGCGATTCAGCCACTCCGCCTGCTGGAACGCGTCGTCGATCTTATCCAGCGGGAACTTGTGCGATACGACCTTGCCGATCGGGTACTTCCCGCGGGTCCGCACCAGGAAGTCGAGCGCGACCGGCAGCGTCCACGGGTCGTACGTGATGACGCCGACGACGGTCCTTGCGGAGAAGGTCAACATCGACGAGGGCTCGATCGTCGTGGTCGCGCCGGCGCTGATGTTGCCGATCTCGAGGTAGGTCCCGCCGACGCGGGTCATCGAAAGGCCCTCTGGGACCGCCTGGGGCAGGCCCACCAGCTCCGCCACCACGTCGGCACCCCGCCCGCTGGTGAGGTCGCGAACCCGGCCCACGCGCGCCTCGGGCGTCGGATAATCGTTCAGGTCGATCGTCTCGTCCGCGCCGAACTGCCTCGCCAGCTCCAGGCGCTGCTTCACACCGTCGATGACGATGACGCGGTCCGCGCCCATGTCCTTGGCCACCGCGGTCGCGTTCAGGCCCAGTCCCCCGGCGCCCTGCACCAGGACCGTGTCGCCGAAGCGGACCCCGGCCTTGCTGAGGCCGAAGATGACCTGCGACAGCGCGCAGTTCACCGGCGCCACCACCTCGTCGGACAGATCGTCCGGCACCTTGAAGACGAAGTGGCCGGGGCGCAGGTAATAGTACTCGGCGTAGGCGCCGTTCAGCGGCGTCGAGACCTTGCTGGCTGCCGGCTTGCCATACTTGTTCGGGCAGGCGTAGAGTTGGCCCTTGAGGCAGGTGTAGCAGCGCTGGCACGGGTAGAAGTAGGCGTAGACGACGGGATCACCCTCCTTGAGCGGCTGGCCCAGCGAGTCGGTGCGGATGTTGCTGCCCAGCCGTGCCACGCGTCCCGCCATCTCGTGGCCCGGCACCCGGCCGCCGGACGAGATCGACTGCGGCAGCTCGCCGCGCCAGATATGCAGGTCACTGCCGCAGACGCCTGCCGCCGTGACGCGAACCAGGATGCCGTCCGGCTCTACCTCCGGGAGGGGGACGTCCCGGATCTCGTGGGGCTGCCGCGGTCCAACCAGGAATGCTGCCTTGCCGGTCTCCGTCATTGTGCCCTACCTTCCTGCGGTAATGGTCGTCATGCCTCGGGGAGACGGTCGATGAACGCCCCCACCTCCGCCACGACGCGGTCGGGCGACTCCTCGAAGAGCTGGTGGGCTGCGTCAGGCACCTCGACGGCCGCCGCGTGGGCGGGGAGCGCGGCGATGCCTCGCGCCGCAGCCGGCGGCGTGAGCGGGTCACCCGAGCCGGCGATCGCCAGCAGAGGCGCGCCAAGCGCGCGCAGCGTCTCGGTGTAGTCGTACGGGAACACCGATCGCACCACGGCGGCGTAGGCCTCCGGCCGGACGCGGCCGACGCGGCGCTCGAAGCGCTCGCGCGCCTCGCGGTGCGCCTCCAGGAAGCCGGGCGTGTAGGTGCCTTCCATGAAGCGACGGACGGCCGCCGCACCTTCCCCCTCGATGGCGTCGGCGTACTTGAGCCAGAAGCGCTGGCCGCGCTCGTTGACGGCGACGCTGGTGCTGCACAGGATCAGCCCGCGGACGAGCCGCGGGTAATCGCGCGCGAGCTGCATGGCGACCGCGCCGCCCATGGAGAAGCCCAGCACCACGACGCGCGACCAGGCCAGCCGATCGCATGCGTCCGCGACCATCCGCGCCCAGCCCGCCATCGACGGCGCCCAGTCGCCGGCGCAGGCGCTTCCGCCGAATGGCGGCAGGTCCGGCATCAGCAGGGCGAACCGCGCGGACAGGGAGCGCTCCACCGGCGCGAAGTCCTCGTGGCTGCCGCCGAGCCCGTGGATCAGCACGAGCGGCGCGCCGGAGCCTGCTCGGCCGGCTACCGTGGTGCACCCGTCGAGGTCGAAGGTGAGGATGTCCATGACCCGCAGTGTAGGGGCGGGGCGTGCCTGGCGCGAGAGGGCGGAACCGCTCGCCGTGCAGCCAGGCGGAACTTCGACGGTCCTCAGGCGGCGGTGGGCGGCAGGTCGACGATCGCGCCGCAGGCCGCCAGGCGATGGCGGAGCGCTGGGACGTCCACGTCGCCGACCCGGCCGGTGGCGTACGCCATGGCCGCGGCTGTGCCGGCCGCCTCGCCCGTCGCCATGCAGGAGGGGATCTCCTTCGTCGCGTGGTGGACGCGGTGGTCGACGCCGATGCAGCGACCGGCGACCAGCAGGTTGGCCGTGCCCGCCGGCAGCAGCGAGCGGTACGGGATCGCGTAGACGCAGGCGTACTTCGTCCAGTGGCCGGTGACGGCCACGCTGTCCAGGAACGCGCGGTCGAGGTCGTCGCGCTCCAGGACGTGGCGGCCGCGCAGCCGGCGGCTCTCGGTGATGTCGGTCGTGACCGCGACGTCGGCGACGTAGGCCTGGCGAAAGGCCGGGTGCTCGCGGCGCAGCCGGTCCGCCTCGTCGAGCACCAAGCGGCGACAGGTCACGTCCGCATACGTGAGCTGGTCCGGGTCGGTGCCGTCGATCCGACGGTCCAGCCGCTCGGCCGCGCCCCATGGAAGCAGCACCCGGCCCTCGCCCAACGCGAGAAAGGCCGGAGCGCGCCGATCGAGGCGCGACACGTCCACGTTCCCCATGCGGAACCAGAGCCACGGATGGACCTGCTCGAGGTCGTACGGCTCTCCGGCCGCGGCGAAGATGTCGCCATCGCCGGTGGCGTCGACCACGACGCGCGCGCGGATGGCGCCGCGGCCCGCCTTCGACTCGAGCACCACGTGGGTAAGCGCATCACCCTCGCGCACGACGTCCACCGCCCACGAGTGGTAGTAGAGACGAACGCCGCGCTCGGCCAGGAGCTCCTCGCAGGTGAGCTTGAAGTACTCGGGGTCGTAGGCGACAGAGTAGCGGACGTTGTGCGGGCCGTGTCCCCAGACAAGGCCCCAGCGGCGGTACTGCTCCACGAGGACGGGATCGGTGCTACCCCACTCCCCCGGAGGCGGGGCGAGTGCCGCGCCGCGCGCGGCAAGGCGGTCCACCATCTGCCGGCAGAGGCCGGCCACGACCTGCCGGCCGCGGCCATCGTCCAGCGTCAGCAGGAGGATGATGAGACCGCCGGTCGCCAGCCCGCCCGGGTAGCCATATCGCTCGACGAGCGCCGTGCGCGCGCCGCGGCGACCGCGGCCGAGACGCCGGCGCTTCCTCCGCCCACCACGAGGACGTCGACCTCGTCGATGATGGGCGTGGTTCGCGGGGCCTCGTGCAGGACACCGACCGGGCTACGCCAACCCACGCGCGCAGGATAGCGCACCGGCGTGCGCTCGTCCGCGTGAACGCCTACCATGCGCCCGTGCGCCCTTCCCACGCCCGGACGGTCGGTTGGCTGGTCGTCGGTGTGCTCGCGGTCGGCTCGGCCGGCGTGCTGCTGAAGGCGGCGGAGGCGCCTTCCGCGACGCTCGCCGCCTATCGGCTCCTCGGCGGCGGGCTGCCGCTGCTCACGTGGGCGGCCGTGCGCGGCCAGCTACGCGCGGTCGGCCGGGGCGCCGGCTGGCTGCTGCTTGCGCAGGTCGCGCTCGCCGGTCACTTCCTGCTGTGGATCGCCAGCCTGCGCGACACGTCGGTGGCCGCCTCGGTGGTGCTGGTCACGATGCAGCCGGTGTTCGCGCTGCCGCTGGCCTGGGCGTGGGGCGAGGGTTGGGCGCCCCGGTCTACGCTCTACGGCGTCGCGCTGGCGGCGGCCGGGGTTGCGGTCATGGCCGGCGGAGACGCGCTGGCGGGTGGTCCGGCGGTGCGGGGCGACGCGCTCGCGATCGGGGGCGCGGCGTGCGCGGCGGTCTACTTGGTGGCGGGGCGGCGATTGCGCGCCCGGGTGGGGGTGGTCGCGTACGCCGGCGCGGCGTACTCGGGAGCGGGGTGCCTGGTGCTCGCCTATGCCCTCGCACGCGGCCTGCCGCTGACCGGGTTCAGCCTGCACACCTGGGCGCTCATCGGCGCTGTGACCCTCGGTCCCCAGCTCACGGGGCACACGGCGCTCAACTGGGCGCTGGGCTACCTGCGGGCCGAGACGGTGGCGACCGCCGTGCTCGGCGAGCCGGTCGTCGCGACGGCGCTGGCCGCCGTCGCCCTCGGCGAGCGGCCGACGGCGGCGCAGTGGGTCGGTGGCGTGGTCATCCTCGGCGGCGTGTGGATCACGGTGCGCGGGGAGCTGAGGGCGGTGCGCGCCACCGTGCCGATCCGCCGGGAGCGTGGCGGCCCGGGCTAGCTGGTCCGCTCGAAGAAGGACTCGATGTCGAGCGCGCGCACCAGCGCGGGCAGCGTCTCGGCGAGCCGGCCGCGCACCACCACATCGCACAGGTCGCTGAGCGGCGTCTCCTCCAGGTTCATCTCGATGAGGGTAGCGCCGCGCTGCCGCGCGATCACCGGGAAGTCCGCCGCGGGGTAGACCTGGGCTGAGGTGCCGACCACGAGCATGCAGTCGCAGCGTTCGGTCTCGAGGTAGCAGCGCTCGAGCGCCGGGCCGGGAATGGGCTCGCCGAACATCACCGTGTCGGACTTGACCAGCCCGCCGCACTCGGGGCAGGAGGGCGGGACCGAGCCCACGAGGAACTCCGCCGAGGGCATCCGCCAGCAGCAGTTGACACAGCGCACCCAGTGGCGGTTGCCGTGGATCTCGGTCAGGTGCTGCTGGCCGGCGCGCCGGTGCAGGTCGTCCACGTTCTGCGTGATGACGTGGTGGAGCAGCCCGGCGCGCTCGAGGGCGGCCAGGGCGTGGTGCGCCGGGTTGGGTTGCGCGCGGTCGAGCGCGGCCACGAACTCGTCTTCGGCGGGCGAGGCAGTCAGGCGCTCCTGCCAGTACGCGAGTGGATCGCGGAGGAAACGCTGATACCCGTCCAGCGGCGGCTCGCCGCGCTTCGTCCACAGGCCACCCGTGCCGCGGAAAGGCGGGATGCCGCTCTCCACCGAGATGCCTGCCCCGACCAGGGCGATGGCGTACGTCGAGGCGCGGACGAGCGTCGCCGCGTTGCGGAGTGCCTCGCCCTGCGGACTCTCGTCCACCGCGGTCAGTCCGGAATGCCCAGGAAGCGCTTCAGGGCGAAGAGTGCTTCGGGCTCGATGAGCAGCGGGGCGTGGCCGACGCCCGGCACCTCGGCGACCTCCATCGCGGGCTGTAGCGCGCGCATCTCGTCGAGCGTCTTGCGCGAGAGCACGTCGCTCTCGGCGCCGCGCAGCTCAAGCAGCGGGCAGGCAAGCGCGCGGAACGCGTCCCACAGGTCGAGGTCGAGCTCGTCGACGTCCGGGAGCGCGTCGGAGCCGGCACGGGCCTGTGCGCGCAGGGCGGGGTCGTAGTGCCACGCGAGGCGGGCTCCCCGCGGCCGGACGGAGTGCGCCACCCACTCACGGGCCTGGTCGTCGTCAAGGGCGCGCACCGCCGGGAAGTTGCCGCGGTACCACTCGACCACCTCGTCAAGCGTGGCGAAGTCCTCGGGAGCGGAGCCGAGGTACTGGTAGATGCGCACGATCCCCGCCCGGGCGATTGCCGGGCCGATGTCGTTGAGGACGACCCGCGCGACGAGGTCCGGCTGCTCGCGGGCGAATCGGATCGAGATCATGCCGCCCATGGACGTGCCCACCAGCGTGGCGCCGGTGATGCTGCGGTCGCCGAACAGCGCGAGCAAGTCCACCACGTAAGACGGCAGCGCGTAGGTCGAGGGGTCCGCGCGGTCGCTGTCTCCTCGCCCACGGACGTCGACGGAGAGGACGTGGTAGTGGTCGCGCAGACGGCGGGCCAGCGGGTCGAAGGTATGCGCCTGCTGGGAAAGGCCGTGGATGCAGACGAGCCACGGCCGTCCCTCGCCGCCCCAGTCCAGGTAGTGGAGGCGGACGCCATCACGCGAGTAGAACCGGCTCTGCGGCTCGGCCACGGCGGATCTCCCGGTCAGACCATGTTCGGCGCGAAGTAGGTGCACGCGAACCGGAACCAGCCCACGCCCCGTTCCAGGTAACGCCCCTCGACCCGCGCCGCGCGGAAGTCCCAGATCGCGCGGATGATCTCCTCGCGGAGCTCGGGTGCGAGCCCGGACCTCGAGGTGATGATACGCGACAACTCCTGCTCGACGATCTCGTACCGCTCGGGCGGGAGCTGGTCGTACAACTGCTCCCAGTCGTCGCGGGCGTAGGGCACCCTCTGCGCGCAGATGTTGCAGTGCAGCTCGGAATCGAACAGGTACTCCGAGTCGGCAGCCCCCCAGTGCAGGCAGGTCGGGCAAAGCATCGGCGGCTATCCGGGCGGCTCGACCGGGGCGAAGAACGCAAGGTCAGCGGGGCCGAAGTCGACGGGCGGTGCCGAGCCGTCCGCCGCCGCGGCGTACGCCCGCGGCGTCCCGCCGGTCTCCACCGGGCGGCCGTTGGTGCGCAGCCGCCCGCAGCAGAGCACGAAACGGCTGTCGGCGGACCAGAGGCGGTGCGAGCGGGCGTACTGGTCGAAGAACGCCACCAGCAGCCGGAGCTCGGCGGTGGGATAGAACCGCGCCACCGTCTTCCACGCACCCGACGCGGCCTCGACCACGTCCAGGCCGAGCAGGCCGTCCGTGTCAGCTTGGCGCAGGACGGCGAGCCGTGTGCCGTCGGGTGACCAGAAGAAGGCGAGGATGGGTCCTCCCACGAGGCGCCGCTGCGTCCGCCCGTCGAGCGACACCAGGCGGATGCCATCGAAGGTGCCCAGTTCGGCGTCGAGCACCTGGCTGTAGGCGAGCCAGGCGCCGGTGGGAGCCCATTCGAAGACCCCGACGTCGTCCAGGTCCGCCAGCCGCGCCAAGCCGCTGCCGTCCGGCCGGACGACGACGAGTCGAGAACGGCGGCGCGGCAGGCCGCTGACGATAGTCAAGCGCTCTCCGTCAGGAGCGAACTGCGGGTTGCGGAAGCGTGGCTCCGGGCCGGCCAGCGGGACGGCCTCCGCCTGGGCGGGTGGGCGGTAGATGAAAAGCCGGTTGGCGGCATGGAGCGCCGCGGCCGAGCCGTCCTGCGCCCAGGAGGAGAAGAGCGGCGCCCCCTGCACGATCGGCTGAGGTCGCTCGTCGCCGGCCGGATCCACCAGCACGAGCGCCAGCCCTTCCTTGACGGCGGTCAGCACCAGCAGCCAGCGTCCATTGGGACTCCAGTGGAGGTAGTGAGGCGTCGCGACGGCGATCAGGTTACGCGGCGATTCGACGTCGTCGAAGATGATGCCGCTCACCGCCTGGGCAACATCCGCCAGCTCCACCGAACAGCGGAAGCCGCCGCCCTCGACCCGCGTGTAGCGCGAGAAGGCGAAACGCCGGCCGTCCGGCGCCCACGTGGGCCAGGCGAGCAGCGTCGGAGTCGCCGGAGCGGAGATGATGGCACGCCGGGAGGTTTCGCCTTGCGGCGCGAGGCTGACGAGGTCGACCGCCCCGCCGGGACGCAGGACCAGCGCCTGGGACATCGCGGTCAGGGTTCGCCGGCAGCGCGTGCGAGCGCCCGGGCCAGGCGGCGCACGCCCTCCTCGATGAGGTCAAGCGCGACGAAGCTAAAGGCGAGCCGGAGATGGCATGAGCCGTCGCCGTTGGCAAAGAACATCGGCCCGGGGAAGAAGGCGACCTTCTCCTGTGCGGCGAACCTCGCCACATCGCGAACGTCAATGCCCTCGCGGAGCGTGAGCCAGATGAAGAATCCGCCGTCCGGGCGCGTCCAGCTCGCGTACGGCGCGCAGTGGCGGTCGAGCGCGGCGAGCATGGCCGCGCACTTCTCCCCGTAGACGCGGCACATCACCTCCACGTGCGGCTCCAGCGCACCGGAATCGATGTATGCCGCGATTATCCGCTGCACGAACGGGCTGCCGCCGTTGTCGAACCGCGTGCGGTTGAGCGTGTCGATCAGGTCGCGCGGGCCGATGGTCCAGCCGGCACGCAGCCCCGCGGCGATAATCTTGCTGAACGTTCCGAGGCGCAGCACCCCGTCGCCCCGCGACAGCGTGAGCAGCGATGGCACCGGGTCGCCGCCGAAGCGCAGGTCGCCGTAGGCGTCGTCCTCGACGATGAGCACGTGGTGGCGCCGGCAGATTTCGAGCAGCTCCTCGCGTCGTTTGCGAAGCATGGTGGTGCCGGCCGGGTTGTGGAACTGCGGGATGGTGTAGAGCAGCTTCGGCCGCCGGCCGCCGGCCTCTCGCTCCGTGATCGCCTCTTCGAGCGCGGGGGTGACGATGCCGCCGCCGTCGGTCGGGATGCTGACGATCTCGGCCATGCGCGAGCGGATCGTCCGCAGGGCGCCCGGGTAGGTGGGCGCCTCGACGAGGGCGACGTCACCGGGGCCGAGAAAGGCCTCGCAGACGTTGTGCAGCCCGTGCGCCGAGCCGGACTGGAGCGCCACGTTGTCGGCGGTGAGGGGCAGCTCCTCGTCGCGCTGCGTCCACTTGACCACCCAATCGCGCAGCTTCGAGTAGCCGGGGATGCCGCCGTACTGCAGCGCCATGCGGTACTCGTCGCGCAGCACGCGCACGCTCGCCTCGGCGAGGCCGGCGTGCGGCAGCGTGTCCGGGTCGGGGAGACCGCCACCGAACGGCACGGCGTCCGGCGGGAATAGCGGGAACCGGGGCGTCTCAGCGAGCGCGCGAACGGCCGGAGAGACCATCTCGGCCAGGTGGTCGGCGACCCAGGATCCGCGGCGCTCCGCCGGACTACTCACTACTCCACCTCCCGCGTGCCACACCCATGCTAGCGGGGGGTCGTGAGCGTGTCACGGAAGGCGGAGCGGCGTCAAGGCACTCGGATGGCGAACGTCTGCCCGTCCAGCAGGCTGATGCTGCCGGCGGTGGTCTTCGCGGGAACGTCATAAAGGACGGTCCACTCGACCTTCTGGCCGGGGTTCAGCTCGGCCGGCACATAGACGCGGTTCTCCGGCGTGCTACCCGCCTGCCACGTCATCACCGGGAAGTAGGCGTGGCCGCCGGTCTCCAGTCGCAGGTCGTCCGGGGAGAAGGCGGCCAGGTCGGAGCGCTGGTTGGTGACCGTGACCGTCATCTGCAGCAGTGAGCCGTTCTTGGGGGAGAGCGTCGTGTTGGTCATCTGCAACTGGTTCATGGCCTTGACGTCACGTGCGTTGATGCCGAAGTCATACTTGATTGGCCCGCCCCAGCAGGCCGTTGCGAGCGAGGCTACCGCGAGGACCATCACCAGGGTCGCCAGGCGTACGCGCATCCGTTTCTCCCTGCTCCGAGCTGCGCCGAGAGTATCACCCAGGATCGCGCCTTGCTCAAGAGCCTGTAAAGCTTCTCCCAGGTTCGGGAGTCCGCGGCCGGCTGCCGCCGTCCCGGTGCGCGCCGCGGTACGCCGCGCCGATCACCACCCCCAGCACGCAGAGCGTGCCGAAGGCGACGACGGCCGTCTGCACGCCGACGATGTTCGCCGCGCTGCCGAGCAGCATGCTGCCGATGGGCGTGCTGCCGGCGAAGAGCAGGATGTAGATGCTCATCACCCGGCCGCGAAGCCGGTCGGGCACCACCAGTTGCAGGCGAGTGTTCGCCGTCGCAGTAAAGATGATGCTCGCATAGCCGAGCAGGACGAGCAGGCCGAGCGTGGGTGCGTACCACGCCGAGAGCCCGACCAGGATCAGGAGCGCGCTGAAGAACGATGCCCCCAGCATGAGCTGGCGCTCAGAGGCGCGACGCGTGTAGGCCAACGTCAGCGCCGCCGCGACCGAGCCGAACCCCATGGCCGAGGCCATCAGACCAAAGCCGACCGCGCCCACGTGGACGACGAAGCGGGCGAGGAGCGGCAGGACGACCGTGAAGTTGTAGCCGAACGTCCCGATGAAGGCCATGAGGATCACGATTAGCAACACCGGAGGCGTGCGGAACGCGTAGCTTAACCCCTCGCGGAGCTGCTCGGTCATCCGCTGGTCACGCGGCGGCGGCGCCGGATAGAGCGCGGCCAGCTTCATCATGAGGAGCGCCGCGATCACCGGCACGAAGCTCGCCGCGTTCAGAAAGAAGGTGCCGCGCAGACCCACGGTGGCGATCGTCACACCTCCGATCGCCGGCCCGAGGATGCGCGCCGCGTTGAAGAGCGTGCTGTTGAGCGCGACGGCGTTCGCCAGCAGCGGCCGGCCCACCATCTCCGGCACAAACGCCTGCCGCGTCGGGTTGTCGAAGGCGTTCGTCAAGCCGAGGAGGAGCGCGAGGATGTAGACGTGCCAGAGCTGGACGACATGCGTGGCGACGAGCAGGCCGAGCACGAGCGCCTGCAACGCCGCCGCCGATTGGGTGAAGACGAGGAAACGCCGCTTGGGCACACGGTCGGCAATCACTCCCGCGAACAGGGCGAACAGGAGGATCGGCAAGAACTGGAGCATGGTCACCGTGCCGAGGGCGAGCGGTGAGCGCGAAATCGACGTGACGAGCCACGCCTGGCCGATGGTCTGCATCCAGGTGCCGGTGAGGGAGATGAGCTGACCGAACCAGAAGAGGCGGAAGTTGTATACGCGCAGCGCCGCGAACGTTTCGCCGACGGGCCGTCGCGCCGGCCGGGCGACGCTCGGGGCAGATACTGGCGCGGAGACGGGCTGCGCCTCCCGCGCGAGCGCGCTCCCGTCCCGGTCCGGCTGGAAGCGGGCAGCGAGCGCACGGGTCCGTCGGTGAAGGCTCACGAATCTATGCTATCGGGGAGTAGGCGCACCTGTGTGGGGGCGGACGGTAGCCGTTCAGCGAGGACCCGCTACCGGCGCTGGCGCCGCGCCCGCCGATGCATCGTGTACGCGACGCCGGCGGCTGCCACCGCGACGCCGCCCAGCACGACCAGGGCGAACACCCCGCTGCCGCCGCCCAGCGCCAGTCCGATGAGGGCGAGTACGGCGAAGAACAACGCCACCGACCGGAAGTAGCCCTCCCACGGATTCCGCGATCTCATCCACCGACCCGACGTTCGCTTGCTCGCGTCCCCGAAGCGTACGCGCCGAGGGTGGGCGGCACAAGCGCCACGTTTCTACCTCGTAGCTGGAGCCTGCGCTACACTCTCCAAGGCTTACTCAGGATGTCCCACCGTGGAGCGTGACCATGCCCGTGACGCTGGAGCTGACCCCTGACGAGCGTCCGATCCTGGCCTTCGCCATGCCGCTGGTCGCGGACTGGCTGAACCAGGGCACCAGTGACCACCGCGAAGTGGGCGCGTCGCTTCGCTCCGTTTACGAGGCGCTGGTGCGGGCGGCCGAGGGGCCGGCCACCGTCGAGCTGTCACGTGATGAGCTGTACTACCTGGGCCTGCGCCTTTACCCGGCGGCCGTCCAGCTCGAAGACTACTGGCTCGAGAACAAGGAGAACCGGGAGGTCGGCGGCGAGCCCGCCCCGTTCCCGAGCGTGCTGTTCGAGCGACTGGCGCGCGCCTACTTCCCGGACGCCATCGATGACCCCTCGATCTGGGATTTCGAAACCGTCGCGCCTTTCTTCGGCGGCGTTCAGCGCAAGCTCGACGAGCTGATCCGCACGCAGACCCGCGCCCGCGGGCTCTACCAGAGAGAGAAGACCGCGATCGTCCGCCGTCTCCACGAGCAGCGCGAAGAGCGGGCTCGCCACCGCCGGACGGTCGTCCCGCTGCTCGGCGTCGCCACCGCCTTCCGCCGCGTGGCCCGACTGGAGGACCTGCCACCCGGAGCGCTCCGGCGCTTCGACGTGGACGGCAAGCCGATCGTAGCGCTCAACCTGGGCGGTGAGGTCCGAGTGGTCGACGCGATCTGCTCGCACATGAAGTGGAACCTGGCGCGCGGCTGGGTCGAGGCCGGGGACAAGCTCACCTGCTCTGCGCACGGTGCCCAGTACGACGTCCACACGGGTCGCTGCGTGCGCGGGCCGTTCGCGCCGGAGTTCAACCGCAAGCACTTCTTCAACGGCCGGCTGCTCTCCTGGTTGATGGCCAAGCGCTCGTGCTCCGACATCCGCGCCTACGAGGCGAAAGTCGAGGACGGCGAAATCCTCGTCAACCTGGCATAGCGGCCCGGCTCAATCTGGCCGGCGGCGGTTGCGCTTCGCCGCCAACGCGGCTTCCTCCGTGAGGAGCGCCTTCATGCGCGGCTCCCTGACGCGCGCGGACCACGCTCCAGGCGAAGGCCGCGATGCCGATCCAGCCGAGCACCCCGGCGGCGGCGATCAGCTCCATCCGCGCACGTTCGCCCATATGCCCGAACAGCACTCCGGCGGCAACTCGCATGCCGGCCGCCAGGAAGAGCGCCGGCCAGCCGACCACGTATTCGACGCCGGGCGGCCGTGCCTCCGCGCGTTCCAGCGCGAACACCGGAGCGACGAGCTGCGCCATGCCCACGATGAGCATGGAGATCAGGCCGATCCCGAGCGCGTGACGGGCCGCGTCGCGCACGCCGAACAGCTCGAACCGGCCGCTGGCGAGCGATGCGATCCCGGCCCACATGGCGAGCGCGCCGGCCACCATGGCCCACCAGTCTGCCGCCAGGACGAACCGCGAGGCAGCGCGGGCCCGTGGCCGCAGCCGGTGTGCTCGGCCGGAGATCGACCCGGCCAGTGGTGCGAGCCAGGCGGTGGCCAATCCTGCCAGGGTCAGTCCGAGACCCTCGAGACGGGTCGCCGCCGCGTCGGACCACGGCAGGATGGAGAGCAGTACCAGAAGCACGCCCGCGTTGAGCAGGGCGCCAGGGGCGAGCACGCGCCGCAGGGTGGGCGGCCGACGCCCGAAGAATACCGGCACGCTGCGGCTCTGGATCGCCCAGATGAAGTTGGCGATGGCGCCGAAGAAGACCACCCAGGTCGACGCCTCGTCGAGCATGCCCGGCACGAGTCCGTCGTTGGCCGTCGCGCGGACTCCCGCGGCAAGCACCAGGACGGCCCAGGCCGCCCACCAGACCGCACCCGCCCAGGCGAAGTAGCGCCACGGCTCGGGCCGCTTGCGCCCGCGGTGCAGCGTGTACCCAAGCGTGCCGGCGAAGCTCAGCATCGCAACCGCGGAACACGTGACGCCGGCCAGCAGCCCGACGTCGGCGAGCGCGCGGCCGGCGGCCGGCTGCAGCAGGGTGCGCAAGACCACTCCCGCGAGCAGCAGGGCGAGGACCGGCAGTGTGATCGTGACCGGGATGGGGTGGCGGCCGGCGAAGCGCGGGATGAGGCGCAGGCCCATGCCGGCCACGAAGATGCCGGCCCAGCCCTGGAGCTGGGCCCAGCCGTGGGCCTGGATCAGCTCGGGCAGGCGCTCCGCCCATGGGAGCGTCCCGATCGCCGTGAGCGGCACCAGCACCGCGAGGACGAAGCCACCCAACAGCGCGACCGCCAGCGCCGCGGCAACGTACGCCAGGTACGAGCGGTCCTCGACGGCCGGCACGACCTCGCCGCCGCGTGCGGTGGCCAGGATGACCGGCTCGTCGTTTCGCGCGCCGGGGGGCGGCGTCATGCGGGCGCGGAGGCCCAACCGAGCTGTCGCTTGCCGTCGTCGGTCATGCGCTCAGGGTCCCAGGGCGGATCGTAAACTACTTCGATGTCCACCGAGGCAACCCCGGGCACCTGGTACACTGCCTCCTCCGCGTCTCGCACCACCTGGTCGGCCACCGGACAGAAGGGGGAGGTCAGCGTCATGCGCACGGCCACCTTCCCGCGCTCGACGCGGATGCCGTAGATCAGACCGAGGTCGACCACGTTGACCGGGATCTCCGGGTCGTGCACGGACTTGAGCGCGATGCGGACCAGCTCCACGCTCACAGAGCCGTCGTCTTCGTCGCCAGCCGTGGCGGCGGGCGTGGGCGCGAGCTGATCGAGGAGCTGCTCGTAGCCCAGTCCCCGAATGGCGGCGGCCTGCGCCAGCGTCGTGCATGGCGCCATGGCTCGGCGCATCGCCGGTTCGGCCAAGGTGGCGAAGCCGAGGTCCAGGAAGCGGGCCAGGCTCGTCGGGAAACGCTCGAGCGTCTCCTCCACGGTCCGCTCCGGCGCGGCCCAAGCGCGCAGGTCCGCGGGCTCGTGCGCGCCGGGTGGCTCTTGCGTCGTGGGCGCGGCCTCGGGCGCGGCCTGCGCTGCCTGCGAGGCATCGACCGACCGGCGGAGCGCCGCCAGCACGATGGCGAACGCCGCCAGCGCGGCCCAGAGGGAGATCCCCGCCACGCCGACCAGGACCCGCGCGAAGGCCGGCGGCGCGTCCGTGACCCCGACCGGCAGGACGCGCAACGCGGCGGCGGCGAACAGGAGCCAGAACGATGCCCGCACGAGACCGAGATGGCGCAGCTCGTGCCCCGAGAAGACCGGGACGGTCCGGTAGGACATCCCGATGATCAGCGTGGTGATGAAGCCGACCGCGAAGGCGTGCCGGATCGCGCCGGCCGGCCACATGGGAACGATCCCGCCGCGTTCGACGATGAACCAGGCGAGCTGCAGCAGCGCCGCGACGGCGAGCCAGATGTACGCCAGCTTCACGAAGCGCGTGTGCTCGCGCGCGCGGTCGGCGTCGGCGCGCTTCTCCTCGGGCTCGGCCAGTCGCACGCCGAACACGAAGCCGGCCACGGCGACGGCCAGGGCGGCCGCGCCGGTCATCCGCAGCGCCTGAGCCGTGCCACCGCCGACAAGTGGCGCGGCCACCAGCGCCGCGACCGCCAACTGCTCCAGCGCCGCCGAGCCGAGCACCGTCCGTTCGTGCGGTTGCCGTAGGTTCAGGAAGAAGGGGACCGTCCGGGCGGTGACACCCCAGGCCATCGTCATCGCAACGCCCAGGAGCTGCGAGATCACCAGCGCCTCATCCCAATCGGGACGCACGGCAGGCGCTCCGTTCGCCCAGGCGCGCAGGCCCCCCACGGCCGAGATCACGCCGCTGATGACGAACCAGGCGGCCGCGGCGCCGATGATCGGGTCGTAGAACTCGCGGCGGTCGCGCGCACGCCAGAGGTGATAGCCGAACGCGACGCCGGCAGCGACGCCCCCGCCCGCGATCGCGAGGGCGCCCACCCCGACGAATGCTGCCGCGATGGGCGAGGGCAGGAGCGGCGCGACGAGCCGTGCCGCCACCCCGGCCGCGAGCAGCGCGCCGACGGCGAGCCGCGGCCGCGCGGGCAGCGGCTCCTGCGCTTTGAAGCGAGGCATGACGTGGAACCCGATCCCGAGGATGAACAGCTCGACGAAACCAACGAGCTGGGCCTGGCCGTGCGCCTGCACCCACGACACCCAGCGGCCGCCGAGCGACCCGCCCGCGGCGTTGTCCAGGATGGCCACGATGCCGATGATGAGGCCGGCAAAGAGCGAGAACGCGAGCGAGACGGAAGTGAACCACCGATAGGTGCGGTCCTGCGGTCGTGGCGCCTGGACCGGGTGATCCCTGGCGTCGGCGTAGGCGGCCAGCTCGCCGAGGAGCCGCGCGACGTCCACGTGGTGCACTGCTGCGAAGAAGCCGACCGGTTCCAGCGGCCCGCTTGGCCCACCGCAACCTGCCAGCCCGAAGCGGTCGAATACCGATTCGATGCCTGGGTACCGCCGGACGACGTCGCGTACGCTGTCGTTGGCGGAAATGGGAGCCCGGCCCGCGGATGTCATCGTGTGTCCTCCATGTCCCATCAACGCATCGCACGTCCCACGACCGCAGTAACCTCTGTCGCAGGGGGCAAGGGCCATGACGCTGGACGAGACCACCGCCGATCCGTTCGCCGCGCTCGATCAGGCGCGGCTGCTGCTGGCGATGTGCGTTGCGCGGGGCGCCGACACGGTGGACGCGCTCGCCTCGCTGGCGGGAGTCGATCCCACCGACCTGGACGAGGACGTGCAGGGCCTGGTCCGCGCCGACCTCGTCACCCGCGATGGGGCGGGTCGCTGCCGTGTCAACCGGAACCGCTGGCATGAGCTGGCGCAGCAGCTCGACCGCGTGGCCAGCGCGTCGAGCCGAAGTGACATGCCGGCCAGCCTCCCGCCGGCGCTGCGCAAGGTGCCGTACTTCGCGCAGCTCGGCGCCGACGAGCTGGCACAGCTCGTGCCGTCGCTGCGCCAGCAGCGCCACGCGGCGGGCGACATGGTGATCACCGAGGGCCAGTCGTCTCCCGGCCTATTCGTGGTGCAGTCGGGACATGTGCGCGTCTTCACCACGGCGGCGAGCGGCCGCCAGCAGGTCCTGCGCGTGATGGGGGCGGGCGAGAGCCTGAACGAGGTCCCGGCGTTCGACGGCGGGCCGAACCCTGCCTCGGTCGAGGCGGTCGAGCCGGCGGTCTTGCTGCTGGTGCCGCAGGACGCGCTCGATGCGCTGCTCATCAACAGCCCGAGGTTCGCGCGCGGCATGGTGCGGATGCTGGCCAATCGGCTGCGGCACATGGTGGCGCTGGTCGAGGACCTGTCGTTCCGCCAGGTCACGGCGCGCATCGCCAAGGTGCTGTTGCAAGCGACCGCCCCTGCGCCCGGCGTCGGCGCGGGCGTCGAAGAGATCCGTGCGCTCAGCCAGCGAGATATCGCCGACCTGGCGGGCACCGCGCGGGAGGTGGTGGCGCGCTCGCTGCATGGCATGGAGCGCGAGGGGCTCGTGCGGCTGGATCGGGGTCGCGTGGTCGTAGCGGACGCCGAGCGCCTGCGGGCGCTGGCTGACGGCGGGTGACGGAAGTCATCGCCAGCGGCCGCGGCCGGCGATGCAATGGGGGACGCCCGGGCCACCGGCCCAGACGTTGAGCGCGACGAGCCCGCGGGGCGGAGAAGCCGGCGACCTGGAGAACCCTCGGAAGGTGAAACGATGACCGTGCCTACGACACGCGTCCGCGTCGGAGCATTGCTGGCAATGCCGGTGCGGGACGTGGCTGCGCGTTGGCCCGCAGCGCTTCCCGTGCTTGGCCGCCACGGACTCGACACCTGCTGCGGCGGGACTCACCCGCTCGGGATGGCACTGACGGCTCACGGGCTTGGCGTGGCGCAGATCCTCGAGGAGCTGCGCGCCGCCGGCCTGGAGACCGACGAGCCGGAGGCTGGCTGACGATGGCAGAGAAAGTGATCGATGTGCGCAGCCTGGCGCCGCCGCAGCGTCACCCGCTCATCTTCGGTACATACGATGCCCTGGCGGCCGGTGAGTCGTTCTTCCTCGTGAACGACCACGACCCGAAGCCGCTCTACTACCAGTTCATGGCCGAGCACCCAGGCGAGGTCGGATGGCAGCCACAGGAGACTGGCCCGGAGCGTTGGGTCATCAGGATCACCCGGCTGGCGCGATGAGCGAGATGACCGTGGTGACCGTGGACGTCCGCGAGGACATCCGCGCCGGCCGTGAGCCATTCAGCCGGATCATGGCCGCGCTACAGGGTCTCCGGCCGGACCAGGAGCTCGTCGTGGTGAACGTTTTCGAGCCAGTGCCGCTCTACGCGGCGCTCGCCGGCCTCGGCTTCGCCCACGAGACCGTCCGCACCGCCGACGGCGACTGGCGGGTCCGCTTCTACCGGCAGACAGGGGGCGAATGACCGCGGACGGGCTGCTTCGGGCCTGGCCTGCAGGAGCGAGCAGCGGAGCCGCAGGTCGGAACCCAGGACGGGTGGCTGAAATGGATCCCTGCAGACCCCGCTAGCGCACGGCGGCGAGCACCGGAAGGGCGATCGCCAGGACGAGCAGCAGGGCGACGAGGCCGAACAGCATCCGGCGCAGGTACGCGCCGGCCGGGCGCGGCTCCGGCGGCGGCTCCGCCTCCCACGTCAGGTCGCGGTCCGACTCGCCGATGTCGTCGTGCCAGTCACGCATCGGACCGCTTGCCCGGTGGGGCCGCCGTCCGGGCCGTCGCCGTGCCCCCCGCGTCGCGGAAGCAGCGCACTCTCATGGCGCAATTCTAACGGAGCTCCACCCGGCTGCGAGAGTCGCCCCCGCACGGCCCGGTAGACTGTACTGGTGCAGGCCTGAGGAGGTGGGAGTGCGGATGACGAAGTGGCTGGTCGCGGCGCTGGCAGCGGGGCTCGTGCTCACGGGCTGCGTGGGCGGCGCGAACAACCCCGCAACCAAGACACCATCGCCCACCCCCACCGTCACCCTGAGCCCGACCCCGTCGGGCACGCCCGTCGATCCCGTGACGGCCTACTGCCTGCGCGGCGATCCGCAGGCCGCCCCGCCGGACGTATCGAATGCGATCGGCTTCTGCGGGCGGATCTCGTACACGGGCAGCTTCGTTCCATTGCAGACCCAGGTGGTCGCCGTGATCAACGGCCGCCGCTGCCTGAACGAGCGCCGGCCGAGCGCACCGGACATCTCGTGGTATGTGATCATCTTTCCGGCTCAGCCGGAGCCGGGGAAGCCGCAGGCGTGTGGCGCGCCCGTGAATCCGGGCGAGAAGGTGACGTTCGAGGTCACGGGGTTCGCCGGGGCGCGGCAGTTCGATTTCCAGGTGACGCAGGCCAGCGTCGCGGTGCGGCCGGGGCTGCAGATCGCGAACCTGATCGTGAAGTAAGGGTGCTCAGCGCAGCGGGCCGAGCATCTTGCCGTGGCCGTTGGCGCGCGGGCAAGCGTGCGGCTCGTCGCCGAGCGGCATGTCGCAGAGCGGGCAGTGAGGACGGCCGGCGCGGACCACGCGTTCGACCTGGCGACTGAAGCCCAGGAGCTGCGCGCCGGTCGCCTGGAAGCGCACGGTCGGCGGCCCGTCCGTGTCGGCGTCGGTCTCGTAGAGCAGGATCACCGGGAGGCCGCTCGCCTCCTCGTAGCCGATCGTGATGGCGCCGATCTGGAACTCGGCATCGTACGGCTCGGGCACGCTGGACGGTTCGCTCTCCTGCTCGTCGCCGCGCACGCCAAGCCGGGCGACAAGCTGCTGGCAAGCCGCCGCGAGCGCGTGGAGCTGCTCCTTCTCCAGCCAGGCGCAGGTAGACGCGGCGCCGCCGGCCGCAAGCAGCCGAAACGTCCGGTGTCCCGGTTCGCCGATCGCATCAGCGGCGAGTGCCGCCACCGCTCCGAGGTCCAGCATCCGCTCCCGTCTCCCGCGCCACCAGCGTAACGCGGGCGCCGGGCAGGCGGAACGCGACGTAACGGGCCGCGGTCTGGTCGCGCTCGCGCACCCGGGCCATGAGGCGTTCGGCACGGCCGGCACGGAAGAGGGCAGGGGGATGGTCGGAACGGATTCCTCAACTCTTGCTACGCCGGCGCGCACGCCACGCCGATGACCGCGGGGCTGGAGGGCAGGAGGTACGGCCAGAGCCAGCCGCGCTCGATCCGCTCGAACGTGAAGCCAGCCGCTCGGACTGCGGCGGGGGTGTCGCGCGTGAGCTGGCATCCGGCGGCACGTGGACCCCACAGCGGCTGGACCGCGTGCTGGAGCCAGCGTCCGGGCGCGTTCCTGGCGGCCACGTGCTCGAACAGCACCAGGCTGCCGCCCGGCCGCAAGACTCGCCGCACCTCGGCGAGCGCGGCTGGCAGATCGCGCACGGTGCAGAGCACCAGCGTCGCGACGGCCGCGTCGAAGCTGCTGTCGGGGAACGGCAGCCGCTCGCCCTGCGCCCGGACGATCTCGAGCGGCACGGGGCAGCTCGCGCGTTTGGCCGCCGCGCGCCGCAGCATCGCCGCGTCCGGCTCCAGGGCAACCACCCGGCCGACGGTCGGCGGGAAGAACGGGAAGTTGGCGCCGGTGCCGGCGCCGAGGTCGAGCACGTCGCCGCGCAGCGGGGAGACCAGGCGGCGGCGCACGGGGGCCGCGACACGGCGCTCGAACGGACGGACGAACCGGTCGTAGCGACTGGCGAAACGTTCCGAATCCCAGGTCACGACCAGAGTGTAGCCGAGGATTGCCGCGGGCTCGCCTGAAGATCGGCGACGGCGCGCGCCGGGGCGCCGGGCGGTACGATCGGTCAAGAGTATGGCACCAGGGCTTTCGCAGGGGCCGGAGTGGCGGCCGGACAACCCTCGCATCACGCAGATGCTCTGCGAGGGCGAGGCCGAGGCGGCGTACTTGCTGCCCAGCGGGTCGAACTACGTCTTCGTGCTGGTGTTGCGCTTCCCCGACGTGTCTCCCGGGCTCGCCGTATACAAACCGCGCCAGGGCGAGGCGCCGCTGTGGGATTTCCCCGCGGGGACGCTGTATCGGCGCGAGTACGCCGCCTATCTGGTGGCGCGCGCCGGCGGCTGGGACTTCGTGCCGCCCACGGTCGTCCGGGACGGGCCGCAAGGCGTGGGGGCGGTCCAGCTCTTCATCGACCACGACCCGCGTCAGAACATCTTCACCTTCGGCGCCGAGCGGGAGGCGGAGATCCGCGACCTGGCGGCCTTCGACCTGGTCGCCAACAACGCCGATCGGAAGGCCGGGCACTGCCTGCTCGACGCCGCCGGGCGGATGTGGGCGATCGACCACGGTCTCACGTTCCATACGGACCACAAGCTGCGCACGGTTCTCTGGGACTTCGCCGGTCAGCCGGTGGCCGATGCGTCGCTGGTGCGCATGCGGCGGGTGCTCGAGGCCCTGAAGGGCGATGACCTGAGGTCCGAGCTCGGTGCGCTCCTGCACCCGGCCGAAGTGGCGGCTTTGCGGGCGCGCTGCGAGCGGCTGCTGGAACAACCCACGTATCCGCAGCCCGGGGGCTACCGTCCGTACCCCTGGCCACCGGTCTGAGCGCTCGCGACGCAGGGGTCCCGTTCGCTGGCTCGTATACTGCCGGTGAATGGACGTCGACGCGGCGAGCAACCAGACCGCGGCGGGCGCGGCCGCCCAGGGGTGGACCGGCGCCCGGGTCCTCTTCCCTTTCCTCTTCGCGGCCCTGACCATCTGGCCCCTGATGGTCCTGGCGCCGCCCACGTTCGCGGCCCATATCGTGCAGCGCATGATAACGCTGCAGGCGCTGACCGTCGCCGCCGGTGCGATCGCGGTCGCCGTCGCGGTCGCGCGCCGGCGGTTCGCGCCGCTTTCGCCGCTACACCTGGCCGCGTGCGTGTTCGCGTTCGCGGTCGGGCTGGCGGTGGTCACCTCGCGCATGCCACGTGTCAGCTTGGAATCGCTCCTGCCGCTCGAGGTGGCGGGCGTGCTGCTGCTGGCGTGGTGGGCGGTCGGGTGGAGGCTCGATGTCGTCGCGCCGGCGCTAGTCGCCGGCGGCGCGCTGGTCGCCGTGCTGGCGCTGCGCTCCTTCCTCACCCAGGAGTGGGAGTGGGTGCGCTGGGCGCGGGCGAGCGTCGGCCTGCGCGCGGCGGGACTGCTGCCGGCAGCGCTACCGAGGGCCCAGGGTCCGAGCGGCAACCCCAACATCGTGGCGGCGTCGCTGGTGGCCGCCCTACCGTGGTGCTGGTGGATCGCCGTCCGCTGGGGGTCGCGCTGGGTCCGGGTGGTCGCGGCGGTGGCGGCGGCGCTCTCGACCGGCGCGCTGCTGGCAACGGATTCGCGGGGTGGCTGGCTGGGCGCGGTCGCGGCGGCCGCCGTGCTGGTCGTGGGGGGGCGCGGTCGCTTGCGACTGCGCGGCCGGCGCGCGGCCGTGGCGGCCCTCGCGGCGCTGGTCGTGGTGGGCGGCGTGGTGATGCTGGTGGCGGCATACCCGAGCGTCGTCGGGCGCGCCACCGCCGAGCCGCGGATCGAGATGGCGCGCTTCGCGCGCAACGCGGTCCTCGATCACCCGCTGCTGGGCTCGGGGCCGGGAACCTTCACTCTGGCCTACGCGTCGGAGGCGGGCACACCCGCGCTCTCTGCCGTCCACGCCCACAACCAGTACCTGCAACTGCTGTACGACACGGGACTGGTGGGGGCGCTCGCCGCGATAGTGGTCCTCGCGGTGGTGCTGCGCGGCCTCTGGCGCGCGCGTCCCCGTGGCGGCGTGCCGGTGACGCCCGCGGCTTGGGGGGCGGTCTGCGCGGCAGCGGCGTGCGCGGGCGTGGCCGTGCACGGCCTGGTGGACTCGCCTTTGCTTTTCCTTCCGGTGCTGGTGCCGGTGCTGGCCGGGTTGTTGGCTGTGGCGGCTGAGGACCGGAATGCCTTCGCGCTGCCGCGCTTGCGGTGGGGTGCGGGCGCCGCACGGTGGCTCGCGGTGCTCGGCGTTCCGCTGCTCGTCTGGTGGGCCTGGCAGGACGTGGGCGGGTGGCGCTACACGCGGGCGCGCGCGGCCGCCACCCGCCATGACGTTCCAGCCGCCGTGCGCTGGTCGGTCCGGGACACCAACTGGGACGGCTACGCCATCTACTGGGCGCAGCGGGGAGACGCCGCCGCGCTCGCTGCCAACGGGACGGCAGGCTGGGCAGCGGCGGCGGCTGACTTCCAGCGCGCGCTCGACATGACGCCGCTCGACCCGCCGACGCTGGCCGCCGCCGCCCTCGCGCACGCGCGCGCCGGCCAGCGCGCGGCCACGCTCGCCGCGATAGCTCGCTTCGACGCGCTGCGCGTCGCCGACCCGACGCTCCGGCTGGTGGTCGCCGAGGCGTACCAGCGCGTCCGACCCGACGTGTCGGCCGTGGAACGCTACGGAGCGCTGTTGGCCGACGCGCCGGACCTCGCCGGCTCGGACTTCTTCGCGGCCGATGCCTGGCGACGTGGGCACCGTGAGGCCATCGTCCAGGCCGCGCGGGACGCCTTGCGCGACGCCTCGCCTCACGACCGGGCGCTCAAGGGTGCGCTCATCGAGGCGGGGTTCGGCAGCGCCGGCGCCGCCGCCCGGCGTCTGCAGGACTACCTGCGTGGGGCGCCGGCCGACGCGGAGGCTCGGCTCGCGCTCGGCCTGCTCGAGCTGCAGCTCGGCCGTACCGACGAGGCGGTGCGCGAGGTCGAGGCCGGAGCGCCCCATGCCGGCGACGAGGCGCAGCGCGACTACGCGCTCGGCCGGGTGGCCCTGCTACGGGGGGACGTGGCGGCGGGGCGGAGGCTGCTCCTGCGGGCGGCCTACCGGGGACAGACCGACGCCCTCGTGGCGCTCGGCGACAGCTTCCTGCCCTCGTCCGTGCCCCGCTTCCTCGAACAGCAGCTTCGCGATCGGATCACGGCCGATCTTCCCGGTCGCCTGCTGCTGGTGGCGCAGACCTATCGCTTCGGCTACTGGCGTCCGGAGCCGGTGCCGATCCTACCGCCCGGGGATTGGCCGCTGGGCGGCCCACCCGCGCTCGACCGCTGGAAGGCGGCGCTGGCCCGCTGGCAGCGGGTGAGCGGGTGAGCACGTCGGCGGTTGTGCGATAGTCTGGGTGCGGCGTGCGACGGAGGTGCCCGTGAAAGGGCTGGTCCTAAGTGGCGGCAAGGGCAGCCGCCTGCGCCCGTTCACCTACACGGGCGCCAAGCAGCTTGTGCCGGTCGCCAACAAGCCGGTGCTCTTCTACGCCATCGAGCACCTGGTGGCGGCCGGGGTGCGCGACTTGGGCGTCATCGTGGGCGACACCGGCGAGCAGGTGCGCGCGGCGGTGGGCGACGGGTCGCGTTTCGGCGCGCGGGTGACGTACATCGAGCAGCCGGCGCCGCTCGGCATCGCCCACGCCGTGCTCGTCGCCGAGCAGTTCCTCGACGGCGAGCCGTTCGTGCTCTTCCTGGGCGACAATTTCCTGCGCGAGGGCGTGCGCGAGTACGTGCAGGGCTTTCTGGACTCGGGCGCGAACGCGCAGGTGCAGCTCTGCCCGGTGCCCAACCCCTCCGCGTTCGGCGTGGCGGACGTCCGCGACGGCCGCCTGCTGCGAGTCGTCGAGAAGCCGGCCGATCCGCCGTCCGACCTGGCCGTGATCGGCATCTACCTCTTCGACGCGCACGTCCTGGAGGCGGTGAAGTCGGTCCGCCCGTCGGCGCGGGGCGAGCTGGAGATCACCGATACCATCCAGTGGCTGATCGACCACGGGCTGCGGGTCGACCACCGGGTGGTGCGCGGGCCATGGATCGACACCGGCCGCATGGACGACATCCTGCAGGCGAATCGGCTGCTGCTGGAGGATCTCCAGCAGCGCAATGAGGGCACCGTGGACGGCGGGTCGCGGCTGGTAGGCACCGTGGTGCTGGAGAGGGGAGCGCGCGTGGAGCGCTCGGTGATCCACGGCCCGGCGATCATCGGCGAGGAGACCGTGGTGCGGGACGCGTACATTGGCCCGTTCACCAGCGTGTATCATCACTGCCGGATCGAGCGGGCGGAGCTGGCGGCGAGCGTGGTGCTCGAGCACACTGAGCTGGTCGGGCTGCCGCACCGCATTGAGGACTCGCTGATCGGCCGGTTCGTGCGCGTGGAGGGCGAGCAATCGCGCCCGCGTGTCTACCGGCTCGTGCTGGGAGACCACAGCCGGGTGGCGGTGCCATGAACGGGAGTGGGCTCCCGCCACGACGCCTGCTGGTGACCGGCGGCTGCGGCTTCATCGGCAGCAACTTCATCCACTTCCTGTTGCGCGAGCACCCGGACGTCGCGGTGGTGAACCTCGACAAGCTGACCTACGCGGGCAATCCGGACAACCTGCGCGACCTGGAGGGCGACTCGCGCTACCGCTTCATCCGGGGCGACATCGCCGACGCGGACGTGGTCGAGCAGGCGATGGTGGGCGTCGACGCGGTGGTGAACTTCGCCGCCGAGACGCACGTGGACCGTTCGCTCTTCGGCGCGGACGACTTCATCCGCACCGATGTGCACGGGACGTACGTGCTGCTGCGCGCGGCGCAGGTGGCCGGCGCGGGGCGCTTCATCCAGGTGAGCACGGACGAGGTCTACGGCGATGTGCCGCCCGGCAAGCGCAGCCGCGAGAGCGATCCGTTGCATCCGCGCAGCCCCTACGCCGCCAGCAAAGCCGGCGGTGAAATGCAGTGCATTGCGTTCTGGGAGACGTACCGCTTGCCGGTGATCATCACGCGGGCGAGCAACAACGTGGGGCCGCGTCAGCATCCGGAGAAGGCGGTGCCGCTGTTCGTGACCAACGCCCTGCGCGGCGAGCCGCTGCCGGTCTACGGCGACGGTCGGCAGCGGCGCGACTGGCTCTACGTCGAGGACCACTGCCGCGCGCTCGACCTGCTGCTGCGCCGCGGCGAGCCGGGCGAGGTCTACAACATCGGGGCCGACAACGAGCGCGAGAACGTCGAGGTGGCCGCGCTGGTGCTGCGCGAGCTGGAGAAGCCGCTCGGGCTCATCCGCCACGTCGAGGACCGCCCTGGGCACGATCGGCGCTACGCGCTCGACTCGTCGAAGCTGCGGGCGCTGAGCTGGGCGCCGCGCCACGGGTTCGAGGAGGCGCTGCGGGCCACGGTGCGCTGGTACGTCGAGAACGAGTGGTGGTGGCGGCGCGTGCGGGAAGGGGACTTCGCACGTTTCTACGCGGCGCAGTACGGCCACCGCCTGGGCGGCGCCACGGGCGGATGAGCGCCGACCTGGAGCACGTCTCGTGCCTGTGCGGCTTCGACAACGACGAGCCGCTTTTCACCGCGCGCGACCGCATGTTCGGGCTCGACGGCGACTTCCCGGTCGCGCGTTGCCGTAGCTGCGGGTTGGTGCGGCTGGCGGTGCGGCCAGCCCCGGCCACGCTGCCGGCCTACTACCCCGAGGACTACTATCCCTACCGTTCACGCCCCGCGCGGCCCGGCCCGCGCGAGCGGGTGGTGCACGGGGCGCTCTGGGCGGCCCGCGGCTACCCGTGGCCGCGCCAGGCGGAGCTGCCCGGTCCGAAGGCGGCCTGGGCGCTCTTGCTCGCGCCGCTCGCCTCGCGGCTGCGGCGCTTCCCGCGCTTCGTGGCCGGCGGCCGCGTGCTCGACCTGGGCTGCGGCGACGGCGCGTTCCTCGATTACCTGCATCGTTGCGGCTGGCGGACGGTCGGCGTCGACATCGTACCGGCCGCGGTCGAGGCGGCCCGCGCGGCCGGCCACGAGGCGTACGAGGGCAGCATCCCGGGTGTCGAGCTGGAGCCGGGCAGCTTCGACGCGGCGAGCGTGTGGCACACCCTGGAGCACGTACCGCGGCCGGACGAGACGCTGCGCGCGCTCTTCCGGCTGCTGCGTCCCGGTGGCGAGCTGCGGGTCGGCGTGCCGAACGTTGGCGGCTGGCTTGCGCGGCGGTCCGGCGCCGACTGGGTACACCTGGACGCGCCGCGACACTTCTTCCACTTCACGCCACTCACCCTGCGCCGCTTCCTACTGGAAGCGGGCTTCCGCGAGATCGCGATCACCACGTACACCCAGCCGCAGAGCATCGAGTGGTCGCGGCGCCTGGGTGGCGGGCTGCCGTGCCTGCGGGACGTCGGCCCCGGCGGACGCCTGCCCCCGCGGATAGGCGGGGGGGCAGAGGTTGCGCGCTTGCGCTGGCTGCCGCTCGCCACGTGGCTCGGCCTCACGGGCCGGGGCGACCTGATGTACGCGGTCGCACGGCGATGACGGTCGAGCGGGTCGCGCTCCTGCTCGTGACCTACCGCTCGGCAGGCCATGTGCCCGTGCTGGCGGAGAGCCTCCGCGGTCAGGGGGTCGCATGGCGGGCGTACGTGGTGGACAACGCGAGCCCGGATGGATCGGCCGAGGTGGCGGAATCGGCGCTGCGTCCGGCCTGGTTGGATCGCCGCCCGCGGAACGAGGGTTTCGCGGCCGCGGCGAACCGGGCGGCATCGCGAGCCGTGGCGGACGGGGCCGAGTGGCTGCTGTTCTGCAACCCGGACGTGCGCTTCGATCCCGCGGCGCTCGACGCGCTCGCGGCCGCGGCCGACGAGCGGTCGCTGGTCGTGCCGCAGGTACTGCTTCCCGGCGGCGGCCTGGAGGCGGCGGCCGGGCCATTCGACTTCGCCTCGGTAGCCTGGCGCGGCGATTGGATCGGTCGCGCGCCGACCGGCGAGTGGCTGCGGCCGCACGCCGTCGCCATGGCGAGCCTCTGCTGCCTGCTCGTGCCGGCCAGCGCCTGGGTTGCCGCCGGGCCGCTGGACGAGACGCTCTTCATGTACTACGAGGACTTCGACTTCGTGGCACGCTGCCGCCGCGCTGGGTTCGCGGTCCGTTACGAGCCGGCCGCGCGGGTCTGGCACGCCAAGGGCGCTTCCAGCGGCGGGGCCGGCAGCCCGTTCGTGCGCTACTACGCCGCGCGCAATCGGTACCTCATTGCCCGCCGCTGGAGCCGCGGGCCGCTGCGTCTGGCGCTGTTCACGGCCCGCTATGCGGCGGTCCGTGCCGCGCGCGGGCTGCAGGCGCTCGCGGCGGGGCAGCGGCGCGCCGCGCGGGCCGAGATCGCTGGCCTCAGGGACGGCGTCCTGGGCCGTACTGGGCCGCGCTGGGAGGCGCCGGCATGACGGCGCGGCCGGCCGTGCTACTCGATGCGACCTCGATGCCGCGCCGGCGTCGCGGCGGGGCGAACTACATCTACCACCTGTCGCGCGAGCTGTCACGGCTCCCCGACGGGCCGCGGCTGGTGGTGGCCGCGCGGCGCGAGACCGAGCTCGACGTCGACACCGCGGCCGGTCACCGCGTCGTGCGCATCGCGTTGCCGACGCGGCCGCTGCGCATCGCCTGGGAACACCTACGGCTCCCCGTGCTGGCGGGCACCCAGCGCGTCGACGTCCTCCACTCGCCGGTGGACACTGCGCCGCTGGCGCCGGTCCCGGCGCGGCGCGTCCTGACGCTCCACGATGTGACCTTCCTCCGGATGCCCGGCCGCTACGGGCGCGCGCGCGCGGCCTACTACCGCTTTGTCGCCCCACGGGCGGCACGGCGGGCTGACCTCGTGATCACCGTCAGCGAGACCGCGAAACGCGATATCGTCGCGCTCGTCGGTCTGGCCGAGGAGCGCGTGGTGGTGGTGCACAATGGCGTGGCGCCCCACCTGGGCATCCCGGCTGCCGACGAGGTGGAGGCCGTGCGGGCACGGCTCCGGCTCGAGCGGCGTTATCTGTGCAACATGGCCACGATCGAGCCCGGGAAGAACCTGCCGACGCTGCTGCGGGCCTTCGGCGAGCTGGTGCGCCGTGGTCACGACCTCGATCTGGTGCTCGCCGGCGGCGCGGGCTGGGGCAATGGCGGGGTAGAGGCGCTCGGTGGCCAGCTCGGCATCGCCGGCAGGGTCCGCTGGCCGGGCTACGTGCCGGACGAGCTGGTGTCGCCGCTGCTCGGCGGTGCGGCCTGCTTCGTCAACCCCGCGCTCTACGAGGGATTCGGCCTGCCGCCGCTGGAAGCGATGGCATGCGGCGCGCCGGTCGTCGCTTCGGACACGGGCGCCCACCCTGAGGTGCTCGGAGACGCCGCGCTGCTCGTCCCGCCGACGGACGTGCGAGCGATTGCCGACGCGGTGGAACGCGTGCTCGTCGATCCCGTGCTCGCGGCGACGCTGCGGGAGCGCGGTCTGAGGCGGGCGGCGGCGTTCACCTGGCGGGTCGCGGCGGAACGGACGGCCGAAGTGTACGAGCGGGCTCTGGCACGGCAGGCGGTACGCCGGTGAGCGTGAAGTCGGCGCTGCGTCCGCTGTACGTCCACTGGCCGCTGAGCCCGCACGCGGCGCTGCGCCGGGCGCTCGCCGGCTGCGCCACGGTCGCCGACGTGGGCTGCGGTACCCGATCGCCCCTGCGGCTCGCCCTTCCCAGGGCGCGTGTGATCGGGCTCGACCGGCATGCTCCACTCGGGCGGATGCTGACGCGGGCGGGCTGGCCGGGTGCGTTCCTGGTGGGGGACGCGCTGCGCCTGCCGCTTGCCGACCGAAGCGTCGATGGCGCGGTGGCCTCGCACGTCATCGAGCACGTGTCGCGAGAGGACGGTCTGCGGCTCATCGCCGAGCTGGAGCGCGTCGCACGGCGGGCGTCGGTGGTGGTGACGCCCAACGGCTTTCTTCCGCAACGGCCGCGGGACGGCAACCCGTGGCAGGAGCACCTTTCCGGCTGGACCGCGGCAGACTTGCAGGCGCTGGGCTACCGCGTGAGCGGGAGCAAAGGCTGGCGGTCGCTTCGCCGAGAGTACGCGGAGCCGGTAGTCAGGCCGGCGTTCCTGGGCGAGGCGGTCGCCGAGCTGAGCCAGCTCGTCACGGCAGCGCGGCCCGGGTGGTGCTTCCAGCTCGTGGCGGTGAAACGACTGCGGTGAAAGCCTCGCTGGTGGTGGTCGCTTACAACTGCTGGGACGAGGTCGACGGCTGCTTGCGCTCGCTCGAGGAGAGCGGCGACCTGGCGGCGATCGAGCGCGTGGTCGTGGTTGATAACGCCAGCGCGGCGCCGGCGGCCGACGCCCTGCGCGCCCGCTTCCCGGGCGTAGTCTGGGTGCGGCGCGCCCGCAACGACGGCTTCGCCGCCGGCGCGAACGCGGGCATTCGTGCGGCCGGCGGTGACGCCGTGCTGCTGCTCAACCCGGACGCGCGCGCGGTCGGCGCGGTCGTCGCGCCGCTGGTCCGGTTGCTGGAGCGCGAGCCGGACGTGGGCATCGCGGCCCCGCGCATCGAGGACCCGGACGGCACGCTGCAGTACTCGTGCCGCCGGTTTCCCGGTCACTGGACGGTCGCCTTCAACCGGTACTCGCTCTTCACGCGCCTGGTGCCCGCCAACCGCCTGTCGTCGCACTACCTGATGTTCGACTTCGACCACCGCTCCGAGCGCGACGTGGACTGGGTAAGCGGCGCGGCGATGCTGGTACGGCGCGGGATGCTGGAGACGATCGGGCTGTTGGACGAGGGCTACTTCTTCAGCATCGAGGATGTGGACTTGTGCCGGCGGGCGTGGTCGGCCGGCTGGCGGGTGCGCTACGCGCCGCAGGCAGTGGTCCGTCACCGCATCGGCGCGAGCTCGCGTTCGTTGCCGCGACGCGTGATCATCGCGCGTCACCGCGGGATGTGGCGCTACTACCTCCGCTGGCAGCGCGGCGGAAGGCTGCTCGACGTGGCGACCGCCGCCGGCATCGCAGCACGCTGCGGCTGGCACCTGGCCGCGCACGAGGCGAGGAGGCTCGTCGGTCGACGTGCCCCGGGCCTGGCCCGGCCTGTCTGCCGACCAGGCAGGCGCGGTCGGGGGCGGCGGGCCGGTTGAGGCGCGGGGTCGTCAGCGACCGGCCGGTCGTGACGCGCGTGGCAGCCCGAGGCGGCGACGCACGAGGCTCAGCAGGCGGCTCTCCCACAGCGTGGTGGCGTAGCCCAGCCACACCAGCGCCGCGATGGCGGCGGCGACCACCGCCGTGAAGCTCAACGATGCCCAGAGCGTATTGCGTGCGAAGTGGACGGCGAGCGCCGCGGCGGCGAACGCGCCGCCGCCGACGTAGGTCGCCACCACCAGGGCGACCGGCCCCAGGCCCGCGCGCTCGAGCCGATCGTGGATGTGGTCGCGGTCGTAGTGGAAGGGGTGGCGCAGATCGAGCAGCCGGCGCGCCAAGGCGAGGATCGTCTCCAAGATGGGGAAGCCGAGCGCGATCGCCGGCAGCGTGGCCGGGATACGGCCTGTCCCGTCGATGAACCCGGCGAGAGAGAGCGCGCCGATGAGGAAGCCCAGCAGCAGCGCTCCCGAGTCGCCCAGGTAACGCCGCGCGGTCGGCAGGTTGAAGGGGAGAAAGCCAAGGGCTGCTCCCGCCAGCGCGGCGTAGAGCAGCGAGACGAGCGGATGCCGGAGGTCGAAGGCGATGATCGCCAGCGACCCGGAGGCGAAGAAGGCGATGCCCGTGGCCACGCCATCCTTGCCGTCGATGAGGTTGATAGCATTGGCGAGCAGCAGCAGCCAGAGGACCGTCAGCGGCCCGTCGAGCAGCCCAAGACGCCAGGCGCCCCACGGCATCGGCAGCTCGCCAAAGCGAAAGCCCGCGGCGAAGACGAGCCCCGCTCCGAGCAGCAGCGCGAGCAGCTTCGGCAGGTAGCCGAGCTCGCGCGCGTCATCCCACAGGCCGACGCCGAAGACCACGAGACCGGCCAGGGTGAGCATCCCGAGCGGGCGCCAGTGCGGCGCCAGCAACTGCTCGGCCGTGTGACTGAATCCGGACACCAGCAGGATGGCCGCGCTGAAGCCACAGAGGACGGCCAGCCCTCCGACCCGGGGCTGTTCCTCCCCGCGCTGGCGACCGGGCCGCGACGGACGCCGCAGCCGGAGCACCAGGTCGAAACGGGCGAGGAGGGTAACCAGCAGCGTTGCCGCGAAAGCGACGGCACCCGCCGCGGCTATGGTCGAGGCGATCGTGTGGGACAGACCGGCCGTCAGGAGGAACAGCGGCGGACCGCCCGCGAGCGCGGAAGCCGTCAGCGTCACGGCTGTGATGGTGTCACCGTCCTTCCCGGTTCGTCGACCGTGCGCCGGAACCAGCGCTCCGGCTGGAGCAGTTGCTGGACGCCTCGCGCGGCGATGTAGGTGGCCGCGTTGCGGGCCAGGTCGAGCGGCGCGCCGCCGCGGCGTGGCGGGCCGGCCGGCGGCCGGCGGCAGTAGTCCACCAGTGGCGCGGCCGCCTGCCGCCATGAGTACTCGGCGCGGTGCGCCTCGAGCGCGGCGCGCAGGCGGGTTCGGGCGCCGGCGTCTTGCAGCAGGTGCACGAGGGTCGCGGTGAGCGCGTCCACATCGCCGGCTGGCACGGTTGCGGCCATGCCGCGGGCTGCCGCCTCGTCGCCCAGCACGTCCCCGGCGGTGCAGACGAATGGCAGACCCGCCCAGACGCAGTCGGTCAGGCGCGTGCGGTACGACAGCCGCGTCTCGAGCGAGTCGAAGTAGGTGGAGACGGCCAGGTCGGCCTCGAGCATCAGTTGGCCCGCCTCTTCGTAGTCCAGCCAACCGAAGTTGAAGAACACCGAACGTTCGCGCAGATTGAGCTGCTCGGCGAGAGCGACCGCCCGGTCGAGCATGTCGCCTTCGGAGAAGCCGCGGTATGGGTAGCGGACGCCCATGAACCACAGGCGCGCGTTGGGTACGGCTGCCACCACCCGCTCCCAGGCGCGTAGCAGGCTCAGCGGGTCGTACCAGTTGAGGATGCCGCCATTCCAGACGACGAGCAGATCATTGTGGGCAACGCCTGGGTGGACACCCTTGACTCGCATGCGGCCGTCATGGATCGGAGGCTCGGGCCGTGCGCCAAAGGGCACGACGGCGATCCGGCGCGCCAGGTGGGGGTCGGCGCGCACCTCGTCGGGTGTGACCGCGCCGGCCGCCAGCATCGTCCCGATCCACAGGTCGCGCTGGCGCTCGTTGGAGCAGAGCACCAGGTCGGCGGCCGCGACCTGGTAGTTGTAGTAGCGCGCGTCGACCGCCGCCGCGGCCCACCGCTGCGGTGGCCTGCGCATGCGGACGGTCCAGGCCAGATGCTCCACCAGGAAGAACGTGAACAGGTCGACGACCAGCCGCGTGCCGCCCAGCCCCGGGACGGCCGTCGGTGGCAGGCCCGGCGTGACCACCGTCTCCGCGCCCTGGACGATCCGCATCGGCCCCGTCCAGCGCGGGTAGGCGCGCACGGCCACGTCCGGGACCTCGATGTCCGTCTCGTCAGGCACCGCCAGCTCGACCGCGGCGTCAGGGATGCCGCGCGCCAGCTCGCGTGCCAGGTGGACGGCCCGGATTCCGGGCGCGGACATGCGGCGGTTGACCGGGACTCGCGCCATCACGACGATGCGACGGCTCACCCCTGCCACCGCCCTACCGCATCGACCGCCCGCCAGGCGAGCGTGCCGGTCAGGCGAGCGGCCATACCCGGCAGTCGCAGGTGTTTCGGCATGGCGGTTGGCCGCGCGCCGGCGCTCAGGTGGCGGACGAGCGGCGCCAGCGTGCGCTCCCAGCGCAGCTCGTCGGCGAGCGTCGCCATGGCGGTCGTGACGGCCGCGCGCCGCTCGCGGTCCGCCAGCAGCGCGGCGCACGCGCGGGCGACCGCGGTGGCGTCGTCCTCGGGGACCGGCGCGAGCGCCCCACGCGAGGCCATCAGGTCGCCGAACGGGTCACCCGCGGTGGCGATCAGGGGGACGCGCGCCCAGAGGAGGTCCAGGTAGCGCGTGCGCAGGGCGTAGCGAGCCTCGAGGGTGCGCCGCCAGGTGCAGACGGCCAGATCGGCGCCGGCCAGTACCTGCGGGACCTCACGGTAGGGCAGCCAGCCGTCCAGGAAGTGGACCGCCGTATCGAGCAGCCCCAGCTCGTCCGCGTACCGTGCTGCCGCGCGGTGCTCGCGGGCGCCGGTGTTGTCTCCGCCCGGGTAGGGTCCGCCCACAAAGACCAGGTGCGCGGGGATGCCCTCCGCGCGGAGCAGGCCCGTGGCCCGGATGGCAGTGCGCGGGTCGTACCACTCGACGATGCCCGAGTTCCAGAGCAGCACCGGCTCGTCGTCGGACAGCCCCGGGATCCGCTGCTGCAACCAGCTCCGGTCACGGGTCGGCGATGGCTCGAACCGGACGCCGTGGGGCGCCACATCGATGAGTGCGCGGAGGGAGTGATCGCGCCGGAACGAGTCCGGGTAGATGAGCCCCAGGCCGGCCAGGGCGCCGAGGTAGGCATCGCGCTGGGACTCGGTGGCGCACAGGATGTAGTCGGCCAGCGTGAGCTGAAGGTTGAGGTACCAGCGGTCGCCGTCGCGCCGCGCGCGGCGTCGCAGGCCGGCCGGCGCGCGGCCGGTCCCCAGCATCCACTCGACGTAGAAGTTGGCGAAGTAATCGAGCACGAAGTGCGACGAGAGCGCGGCCGGCAGCGCGACCAGCGGCAGCCCCATGGAGATGACCACGTCCTGACGGCGAGCCAGGTCACTCAGGCGGGCGCCCACGGCTCGCTCGGTGAAGTAGGGGCCGTCCGGCAGGTCCGGATGGTCTGGCACCGCCAGGGTGACCTCGATGCCCGGGAGCTGTTCTGCCAGCACCCGGGCCATCGCCCGTGCGCGGATGCCCGGCGCGGAGCGTCGGCTGCCGGCCGGCCCGCGGCTGATCACGAGGACGCGCACGATGCTGTCCACCTCCAGGCGAGCGGCGTGAAGATCGCGACCGAAACGACCTCCGACAGCACGGTCGTGACGGCCGCGCCCATCGGTCCGTAATGCGGAATGAAGTAGAGGTTCATGAGGATATTGCTGCCGGCGGTCAGGGGCGCGAGCAGCGCCGCGAGCCGCACGCGCTGGTGGGCGTACAACGCGATGGCATTCGCGGTGTCCATGAAAGCGAGCGGCAGCGCGATGGCCAGCACCCGCAGCAGTGGGCCCGCATCGGCGTAGGCGCTGCCGTACAGCAGACGCACGAGCGGGTCCGCGGCCAGCGCAAGCAGCGGCGCCAGCAGCGCGGCCGCCAAGAGGAGCACCGCCGCGACGCGCACATAGGTGCGGCGGAGCGTGCCCTCGACATGAGCGCGTGCCGAGCGTGGGAACATGACGATCAGGATGACCGCTGGCAGGATCATCACGCCCTCGAAGAGGCGGTACGCTGCCGCGTACAGGCCCGTGTCCGCGGTGCCGCGGTACCAGGTCAGCATCACCGAGTCGATCTTGAAGAAGATGACCGCGAAGAAGCCCAGGACGAAGAACGGGAAGGAGCTGGCCAGGTCGGCGCGCCAGGCGCTGGGCTCCAAGACCGGCCACCAGGCGACGCCGTCGCGCCGGGCGAGCAGGACGTACGTGACGACGGCCGGCGCGGCGGAGAGCGCGACCGCGAGCGCGATCACAGCGACGGGAGCGCCGAGCGACGCCGCCAGTCCGGCGCTGGCCACGGCGGTCACAGTGGAGATGACCTGGCCGGCCGCCATGACGTAGCCGGCCTCGCGCGCGTTGAAATAAGCGTCCAGGGTGCCGTACAGCGGGGCGAGAAGCAGCGCCAGGCCGGCCACACACACCACGACGGTGCGGCCCGCCCCACCGCCGGTGGCCAGCGAGAGGGCGAGCATCACGGCGAAGGCGAGTGAGGCGAGAGCGTAGCGTGTGCCGACCACGCGGCGGACAGTGCGAGAGGCGGTGGTGGGGTCACGGCTGACCTCTCGCACGACGTAACGGCTCAGCCCGAAGTCCGACACGAGCAGGAAGTAGCTGGCGAAGGCGAAAGCGTAGGTGTAGAGGCCGTAGTTGTCGACGCCGAGCACCCGGGCGAGGTAGACGCCCAGGCCGAACGAGAGGACGCGCACCGAACCCTGGGTCGCCGCCAGCACCGCGAAATTGCGCAGTGGCAGGGGCAGCGCCCGCACCCGACGCCAGGCTGCGGCGCGCCTGCCGAGCGTCGCCTCGCGGCCGGCCGTGCCGTTCATGCCCGTGATGGGTTCTCGGTCACAGGTAGTGGATCGTCGCCCTCCGGGCGCGGCGCAGCAGCGCCAGCCCTTCTTTTCCTGCCTGGCGTGCGACGGCGCGCGCCACCGAGCGCGCGACCGCCGGGTTGAAGACCGAGGGGATGATGTAATCCGGTCCGAGCTCGCGGCGCGGCACGACCTCGGCCAGTGCCCGCGCGGCGGCGATCTTCATCTCCTCGCTGATGCGCGGCGCACCCACGTCCAGGACGCCGCGGAAGACGCCTGGGAACGCGAGCACGTTGTTGATCTGGTTGGCGTAGTCACTGCGGCCGGTGGCCACCACGGTGGCGTACTTCGCGGCGGCCAGCGGGTCTACCTCCGGGTCAGGGTTGGCGAGGGCGAAGACGATCGGGTCGCGCGCCATCGTTGGGATTGCCTCGGGCGGCAGAAGGTTGGGCCCAGACACGCCGAGGAACATGTCGGCGCCGGGCAGGACGTCGACCAGGCTGCCGCTCAGGTGACCGGGATTGGTGTGCGTGGCCAGCCACTCCTTCGGGCCGCGGTCATGGATCGCCGGCCGGTCCGGGTGGAGCGCGCCGTGACGGTCGAGCACGATGATGTCGCGCGCGCCCGCCCGCTGCAGGATGCGCGTGCAGGCGAAGCCGGCGGCCCCGGCGCCGAGCACGACGATGCGCAGGTCCTCCAGCTTCTTCCCCACGACCTGGAGGGCGTTGATGGTCGCGGCCAGCGCGACGATGGCCGTGCCGTGCTGGTCGTCGTGCATCACTGGGATGTCGAGCTCCTCGATGAGCCGCTGCTCGACCTCGAAGCACTTGGGCGCGGCGATGTCTTCCAGGTTGATCGCGCCGAAGCCCGGGGCGATCGCTTTCACTGCCGCCACGATCTCATCGGGGGTGTGGACATCGAGCACGATCGGCCAGGCGTCGATCTGGCCGAACTGCTTGAACAGCATCGCCTTCCCTTCCATGACGGGGAGGGCGCCGTACGGGCCGATATCGCCGAGGCCGAGGACGGCTGACCCGTCCGAGACCACGGCGAGCGAGTTGCGCTTGACGCTGAGCATGCGTGCCAGGTGCGGATCGCGCGCCAAGGCAAGGGAGACGCGCGCCACGCCCGGCGTGTAGACGAGCGAGAGGTCTCGCCGGGACTTGACCGGGATGCGGTTGTGGACCTCGATCTTGCCGCCGAGGTGGGCGAGGAACACCTCGTCGGAGGCCGCGCGGACGCGGACGCCGGGGATGCGGTTGAGGGCGGCCACCAGATCGCGCGCGTGCTCCGAGTCCTGCACGGAGACGGTGAAGTCGCGGACTACGGCGCGGCCACCGCGGTCGACAAGGTCCACGGCGCCGATGTCGCCGCCCAGCTCGCCGATCGCGGTGGCGACGCGGCCCAGCATTCCCGGGCGGTTGGCGATCTCAACGCGAACAGTGACGGTGTACCGGACGACAGGAACGGCCGTGTCGTCGGCTATCGCCATAATGAAAAGCTCCTTGCGGGGGTCTTATCAAGTATAGGCACGCCGGGGCGCGTCCGCGCGACGTTGGGCGATCCGGTGTTGGGCCATCCTCCGATATACTGACTTAGCGGAGGCTTTTTTCTCTTGTGAACGTCACCACGGAACGCCTGCCTCAGAGCCAAGTGGTCTTCCAGATCGAGATCGACCAGGACCGGGTGGATAGCGCTGTCGACGACGCCTACCGTCGTCTCGGTCAGCGCGCGCGCATTCCGGGCTTCCGACCGGGGAAGGCGCCGATGGGGATGCTGCGGCGCTACATCACCCGGGCCCGCGCCCTCGAGGACGCGCTGCAGCGGCTGCTCCCCGAGAGCTTCCAGGAGGCCCTGAAGGAGAGCGACGTCGAGCCGTTCGGCAGGCCGTCCTACGAGGTGGAGAGCGTCGAGCCGCTCGTGTACAAGGCCACCGTGCCGGTGAGGCCGACCGTGCACCTGGGCGAGTACCGCGCCATCCGGTTCGAGCGGCAGCCGGTTGCCGTGGCCGACGAGGACGTGGACCGCGCGGTCGACGACCTGCGACATCGTTACGCGACCATCCAGCCGGTGGAGCGTGAGGCGCGTGAGGGCGACATCGTGCGAGGCAACATCAGTGCGCTGGTCGAAGGGCAGCCGTTCTTCGACCGAGAAGACGTGCAGGTGCGGGTCTCGGCCGATTCGCTGCGCGGCCTGCCAGGGCTGCACGACCTGCTCGTCGGTCTCAAAGCCGGCGACCAGGTGGAGCGCGACGTGGACGTGCCGGAGGACTTCAGCGACGAGGTGGTGGCGGGCAAGCGCGTCCACTACCAGGTGCGCGTGCACGATGTGCGGCAGGAGGACCTGCCCAACCTGGACGACGAGTTCGCGCAGATGCTCGGCGACGACTTCCCCACCTTGCTGGCGCTGCGCGAGCACGTCCGCAAGGACCTGCAGGCGGACGCGGAGCGACGAGAGCAGCGCCGCCTCGAGGACAAGGCGGTCGATGCGCTGGTGGAACGGGCGACGTTCGAGTATCCGCCTCAGCTCGTCGCGGCCGAGGTGGATCGTCTGCTGGAGGAGCGCTTCGACGTCGGCCGCGGCCGGCGGGGGATGGAAGATTACCTGCGGAACATCGGCCGCTCGGAGGAGGACCTGCGCACTGAGCTGCGTCCCCTGGCCGACGAGCGGGTGCGGCGCTCGCTGGCGCTGACCCAGCTCGCCGAGGAGGATGCGGTCACGGTCGGCGACGCCGATGTGGACCAGGCGATCGAGGAGCTCGTTTCGAGCTCGCCGGGGAACGCGGAGCGTAACCAGGCGTTCTGGTCGTCCGACATGGCGCGCGATACCGTCCGCAATCGGCTGCTCACACGGCGCACGTTGGACCGGCTGATCGAGATCGTCACGGCACCGACGGAGGTCGGTGCGGAGGTCGCCGCGCCAGCCACGGCGCCGCCGCGTCCGCGAACGCGGCGGCGCAAGGCGGAGACGGCCGCCACAGCGGAGGCGGCGGCGCCGGAGGAGACGGCGTCCGCGGCCGCGGAGCACTGAGGAGGGATGGAAGGATGCCAATGGAGCCGACGAACGTGATCCCCATGGTGATCGAGACCAGCGCGCGGGGCGAGCGGGCGTTCGACATCTTCTCGCTGCTGCTGCGGGAGCGGATTATCTTCCTGGGCATGCCGATCGACGACCAGGTGGCCAACCTGGTGATCGCCCAACTGCTTTACCTCGACCGGGAGGATCCCGATAAGGATATTAGCCTGTACATCCACTCCCCTGGGGGGGTGATCAGCGCGGGCCTGGCGGTGTACGACACGATGCGTCTGGTCCGGCCAGATGTGAGCACGATCTGCGTGGGGATGGCAGCGAGCATGGCGACCGTGCTGCTCAGCTCGGGGGCCACTGGCAAGCGATACGCGCTGCCGAACGCGACCATCCACATGCACCAGGCACAGAGCGGGGCGCGTGGCAGCGCGGCCGACATCGAGATCGCGGCGAAGGAGATCCTTCGGAATCAAGCTATTATCCGTGACATCCTGTCCAAGAACACCGGACAGCCGCTGGAACGGATCGCGCGGGACTCCGACCGGGACTTCTACCTCGACGCGCTGCAGGCCAAGGAGTACGGCCTGATCGACGAGATCCTCACGCGGCCCGAGTAGCGGGGAAGGTCTCGGGCACCGCGAGGAAGGCGGAGAGCGAATGGCCAGTGGCCGCGGGAACCGTGTCCAGTATCACTGCTCGTTTTGCGGCAAGAACCAGGACCAGGTCCGGCGACTGATCGCCGGGCCGGGCGCGGTCTACATCTGCGACGAATGCGTCGAGCTGTGCCGCGAGATCATCAACGAGGAGCAGGCCCAGCCGCAGCGCTCGCGCGGTCAGCAGCTTCGCCTCCCTACGCCCAAGCAGATCTACGACCAGCTCAGCGAGTACGTCATCGGACAGGACCAGGCGAAGAAGGTCCTGTCTGTCGCCGTCTACAACCACTACAAGCGCATCAACGCCGGCGCCTCTGCCGTCGTCGGGGACGACGTGGACCTGGAGAAGAGCAACATCTTGCTCGTCGGCCCCACCGGCTCGGGCAAGACGTTGCTGGCCCGCACGCTGGCGAAGATCCTCGACGTGCCCTTCACCATCGCCGACGCCACCGCGCTCACTGAGGCGGGCTACGTTGGCGAGGACGTCGAGAACATCCTGCTGCACCTCATCCAGGCGGCGGACTTCGACATCCCGCGCGCCGAGCGCGGGATCGTCTATATCGACGAGATCGACAAGATCGCGCGCAAGGGCGACAATCCGTCGATCACGCGTGACGTCAGCGGCGAAGGCGTGCAGCAGGCGCTGCTCAAGATCATCGAGGGCTGCGTCGCCAGCGTGCCGCCGCAGGGGGGGCGCAAGCACCCGCACCAGGACTTCATCCAGATCAACACGGCGAGCATCCTCTTCGTCTGTGGCGGCGCGTTTGAGGGGCTGGACCGGATCATCGACCGGCGGCTCGGCGCGCACCGCAAGACGGTCGGGTTCCGCACCTCGGCCACCATCGGCCAGGGATCGACGAGCGCGGATGAGCTCCTCGCTCACGTCACGCACGACGACCTGCTCCACTTCGGCCTCATCCCCGAGTTCGTCGGACGCCTGCCGATGGTCGTCGGCCTGCACTCGCTGGACGAGGACGCGCTCGTGCGTATCCTGACCGAACCGCGCAACGCCCTCGTGCGACAGTTCCAGCGCTACTTCTCCATCGACAACGTCGAGCTGGTCTTCACGGACGACGCTCTGGTCGGCATCGCCCAGCAGGCGATCAAGCACAAGACCGGGGCACGCGGTCTGCGCACCGTGCTCGAGGAGCTGCTGCTCGACGTCATGTACGAGATCCCCAGCCGCGGTGACGTGCGCAAGTGCGTCATGAGCGCGGAGACAGTGCTGAACCACACCCGGCCCTTGCTGCTGACGCGCAGCGGGACGCCGGCCGGCGACGATCTTCCCGAAAGCCAGAGCGCCTGACGCCGGCTCCGCTGCCGCCGGACACCGCGCGCACGCCACCGGTGGACGGCCCGCCGCGCCGCTCAGCCGCTGCGATAGGCCGCCAGCAGAACGACGCTCGCCACGAGCCAGAGCGCGACGTCGATGAGGAGCGGGATGTCGCGCAGCAGCACCTCTTCCGGGTTGCCGCCCTCGCCGCGCGCGTAGACCAGGTAGAGGTAGCGGAAGACGCCGTACAGCACGAACGGCACCGTCAGCATCATCGCGTGGTTTCGCGGCAGGTTGTCGGCCGTGAACGTATACAGCGCGTACGCGATCACCGTGCTGGCGGTGACGATCGAGCCCATCTGGTCCAGCAGCGGCACCGTATACTCGGCCAGGATCGGCCGGTGGTCGGCCGCGCCGTCCTCGAGCAACAGGAGCTCATGCCTTCGCTTGTAGATGGAGATGAATAGCGCGCCGAGCACGGTGACCATGTAGAGCCAGGGCGACACGGGCACGTCGATCGCGAGCGCGCCCGCCACCGCGCGAACGACGAACCCCGCGGCTACCGCAAGGATGTCCAGCACGACCAGGTGCTTCAGCGCGAGGCTGTAGGTTGTGGCGACCACGGCGTAGACGACCAGCGCCAGCCCGAAGCGCCACTCGATGGCGAAGCCGCCGGCCAGCGCGGCCGCCGCCAGGATGAGCGCGGCCGCCACGGCAAGCGCCGGCGAGAGCTCACCCGAGGCGAGCGGTCGGTGACGCTTGCGCGGGTGGAGCCGGTCCGACTCGATGTCGCGCAGGTCGTTGAACAGGTACTCGGCGCCGGCGAGCGCGCAGAACAGCGCGAAGGCGAGGGTATCCTTGCCGACCAGCGGCAGCCACGTGTCGGGCGCGGCCGGCCGCCACGCCTGGTTGGCGCTGAAGACGAACGCGAGGTAGACGAGGCCGTTCTTTGCCCACTGGCGGGGGCGCAGCCCTCGGGCGAGCGCGGGCAGTTGCCGCCACAGGCTCGGTCGCGCAGCGACGGGGCGAGGAGGCGCGGCCAGCGCGGAGGACCGGGCGCGCGTCTCTTCCATACCTCCGGGATCGTACCGGTCGCGATCCGGGCGGGTCAAACGCGGGCGCCCGCCGCCATGCCTCACCCGCGCTCGCGAGTGCAGTCCGCCGGCTGACCGCCGGTGACGTGCAGCAGCTCGTCCAGCGTGATCGGGAAGACGGCGTTCGGCTCGCCGGCGGCGGCCCAGAGCTGGTCGAAGCGCTCGAGCGAGCGGTCAACGAGCGCGGGCAGCGGGCGCGGATGGCCGACGGGCGGGACGCCGCCGACGGCGTAGCCGGTCGCGTCGATCACGACGTCCGGCCTGGCCATCTGCACGCGCTTGCGCGCCACGCCGAAGCGCTCCGCGATGGCGCCGGTGTCGACCTGGCGGTCGCCGGCGGCCAGGACGAGCAGCGGGTCGCCGTCCACCAGGAACGCGAGTGTCTTGACGATGGCGCCCAGCGGGCAGCCGCAGGCGGCCGCCGCTTCCTCCGAGGTGGCGGTGCTGGTCTCGAAACGCCGCACCTGGCGGCCGGGCAGCAGGCGGTCGAGGGCCGCCTGCACGCGCAGGTGCGGGGCTGCCGTGTCCGTCATCGGTCGTCTCCGGTGGTCGGCTGCTTGCCGCCGCCGCCGTAAATGCGGGACTCGAAGCCCTTCCACTCGCGCTCGCGCAGCACGTACTTCTGGACCTTGCCCGTCGAGGTCTTCGGCAGCTCGCCGAGCTCCACGTGCTTCGGGCACTTGAAGTGGGCCAGGTGCTGCCGGCAGTAGGCGATGATCGCTTCGGCCGAGGGGTTAGCGCCCGGCTTCGGCACCACGAAGGCCTTGGGCACCTCTCCCCATTTCTCGTCCGGCACACCCACGATGGCAACCTCCAGCACGTCCGGATGGCCGGCGATCACTCGCTCGATCTCGATAGTGGAGATGTTCTCGCCGCCGGAGATGATGATGTCCTTCGCCCGGTCGCGTAGCTCGATGTAGCCGTCGGGGTGCATGACGCCGAGGTCGCCGCTGTGGAACCAGCCGCCGCGGAACGCCTCCGCGGTCGCTTCCGGCTGGTCGAAGTAACCCTTCATCACGTCGTTGCCGTGCATGACGACCTCGCCCATCGTCTCGCCGTCGGCCGGGACGTCGTTCATCTGCTCGTCCACCACGCGCACGCGGTCGGCGACGACGTAGCCGACACCCTGACGCGCCTTGAGCCGAGCCCGCTGTGGTGGTTCGAGGGCGTCCCACCGCGATTGCCATTCGCAGACGGTGTACGGACCGTAGGTCTCCGTCAGGCCGTAGACGTGGATGATTCGGGCACCGAGCGCCTCCATCTGGCCGATGATCGTGGGCGACGGCGGCGCCGCCGCGGTTACCACGGTCAGCGGACGTTGCAGCTTCGCCGAGTGGGCCGCCGGGTCGTTGGCGAGCGCGATCAGCACGGTCGGCGCGCCGCAGAAGTGCGAGACGGCGCGCTGCTGAATGATGCTCCAGGCCGTGGCCGGCTCGAACTTGTCGAGGCACACGTGCGTGCCGCCCACGGCGGTGACGGCCCAGGTGTAGCACCAGCCGTTGCAGTGGAACATCGGCAGCGTCCAGAGATAGACGCTGTCGCTGGTGAGGCCGGCCTCGATTACCTCCCCGAGGGCGTTGAGATACGCCCCGCGATAGGTGTACATAACGCCCTTCGGTCGGCCGGTGGTGCCGCTGGTGTAGTTGATGGAGATGGTCTGCTCTTCGTCCTCGAGGAAGTCCGGCAAGGGATCTTCCGACCCGGTCGCCAGAAACGCCTCGTAGCTCGCACCGGGCAGGAGCTCTGGCTCAGCGGCGTCCGTCACCGTGACGAAGGTCCTGGTGTGATCGAGCACGTCGCGGATCGGCTCTACCACGTGCGCCAGGTCCCGGTGGACGACGAGCAGGCGGGAGCCGGAGTGGTTGAGGATGTAGGCGATCTCCTCACTGGACAGGCGGGTGTTGATCGCCACCAGGATGCCGCCCGCCATCGGCACTCCGTAGTGCGCCTCCAGCATCTCCGGTGTGTTCGGGCACAGGAACGCCACGCGGTCGCCGGGCTCGACGCCGGCGTGTCGCAGCGCGTTCGCCAGGCGCCGGCAACGAGCGAGAAGCTGCGCGTAGCTGTAGCTGCGGTCAGCGTGCACCACGGCGGGCTTGTCGCGGAACACATCGGCGGAGCGCTCGAGGAAGCGCAGCGGGCTGAGCAAGGTGCGATACGTGACGGTTGCCCTGGTCTCGGTAGCCATCGGTCCCCCACATGAGTGTCTTCTGTCGGAGAGGATAGCGCCGGGAGCGTCTGGCGGGCGCGCCCCGCCGAAGTGTTACGCCGCCCGACGGGCTGCCGTATCCTGCCCACATGAGCCGAAGCCGCGCGGACGTTCTGTTGGTCGAGCGGGGGCTTGCCCCCAGCCGGGAGTCCGCGCGCGCGCTGATCGAGCTTGGGCTGGTGCGGGCGCGCGATTCGGTGGTCGTACGCCCGGCGCAGCTCCTGCCCGACGACGCGCCGCTGGAGGTCGTCGTCCCGCCGCGGTACGTGAGCCGAGGCGGCGAGAAGCTGGCGGGCGCTCTGGCGGCGTTCGGGCTGGACGTCTCCGGTCGAGACTGCGTGGACATCGGCGCCAGCACCGGCGGATTCACTGACTGTCTGCTGCAGCACGGCGCCCGGCGTGTCGTGGCGGTCGACGTGGGGCGCGGGCTGTTGCACCAGCGGGTGGCGTTAGACACGCGGGTGGTCCGCATGGAGGGCGTCAACGCGCGCGACCTTCCGCCCTTGCCCTTCCCCTGCTCGGTCGCGACGGTCGACGTGGCGTTTATCTCGCTGCGGCTGGTGCTGCCGCCGCTGGCCGCCCGCCTGGGGCCGGGCGCGGATATCGTGGCGCTGGTCAAGCCTCAGTTCGAGGCGCGGCGCGGCGAGGTGGGCAAGGGCGGGATCGTACGCGATCCGGCCGTGCGCCACGCAGTCCTTGGCCGCATGGCGGGCTGGCTTGGCGAGAACGGATTCTGGGTGCTCGGTTTCTGCCGGTCGCCGATCCTCGGCGGCGGCGGGAACGTGGAATACTTTCTGCACCTGAGGCACGCCCGCGAATGAGCACGGAGGTCGGGATCATCTACCACCCGCGGCAGGAGGCGGCCCGTGGCCTGGCGCAGCGGCTGGGCGAGCGCCTCGAGCAGCGCGGGATCGCACGCTGGGCGCTGCCCGCGTACGACACACGCACGCCCGGACTGATGCCGGGGACGGGGCTGGTGGTCTGCGTCGGGGGCGACGGGACAATGCTCTGGGCCGCGCGTTACGCGGCGCCTGCCGGGGTGCCGCTGCTGGGGGTGAACCTGGGACGGGTGGGCTTCCTTGCCGAGCTGGAGCCGGAGGAGCTCGACGCCCAGGTCGAGCGTGCGCTGGCCGGCGAGGGGCGGACCGAGCGGCGCACCATGGTGGAGGCGGTCGTCGAGGAGGGAGGTCGCGTCTCGGCCGAGCCGCTCCTCGGCCTCAATGACGTGGTCGTCGGGCGCCCGAGCGTGGGCCGTCCGGTCTACCTGACGCTGCGGGTCGGGGGGGAGACGGTGGCAGTCGTGCGCGCGGACGCCATGATCGTGGCGACGGCCACGGGGAGCACCGGCTACAACCTCTCGGCGGGGGGGCCGGTGCTGACGCCGCAGGACAGCTCGCTGATCGTGACGGCGGTCGCGCCGCACCTGTCACGCATGAAGCCGATCGTGCTGCCGGGGGACTCGACCATCGAGCTGCAGGTGCAGACCGAGCATCAGGCGATGCTCTCGATCGATGGCCAGATCGACCTGCCGCTCGAGACGGGCGCGCGCGTCACCGTGCGTCGCTCGCTGCAGGTGGCGCATTTCATCCGTTTTGGTGCGCCGGGCGCCTTCTATCATCGGCTGGCGCGGCATCTGGACCTGCTCGCGCAGGGAGGCGAGCGCGCCTGAGATGTTGCGGTCGCTCCGCATCGAGAATCTGGCCGTGGTCGAAGCAGTGGCGGTGGACCTCGGACCCGGCCTGACCACCGTTACCGGCGAGACCGGGACCGGCAAGAGCGTGCTGATCGATGGGCTGCTGCTGGCGCTGGGCGTCGCGGCCGACCCGGGAATGGTCCGGGCAGGGACGCGTGGCGCCTACGTGGAAGCGCTGTTCGAGCTTGACGCGGAGCGGCTCTCGGCGCTGCAGCCGCTGTTGGATGAGGCCGGCGTCGAGCCGGGCGAGGGGGCGCTGGTCCTCAGCCGGGCGGTGCCGGCGGCGGGTCGCAGCGTGAGCCGCGTCAATGGGCGCGCCGTTCCGGCAGGCGTCGCGGCGCGCGTCGGCGCGCTGCTCGTGGACGTTCACGCGCAGACCGAGGCGTTCAGCCTGCTTCGCCCGGGCGAGCACCTGGAGTATCTGGACCGCTTTGCCGGCACGCTGGGGTTGCGTGAGGAGCTCACCGCGCTGGAGCGCGAGCGCCGACAGGCAGCGCGCGAGCTGGGGCAGCTCGAGCAGGACGAACGCGAGCGGCTGCGCACCGTGGACCGGCTGCAGTACGAGATCGAGGAGATCGAGCGCGCCGGCCTTCAGCCGGACGAGGAAGAGATGTTGCGCGCCGAACGGGCAGTGCTCGTGTCGGCAGCCGAGTTGCGTGACCTGCTGGCGGCCGCCCACCGGGCGCTCGTCCTTCCGCGGAAGGACGGGCCGGGTGCGGCCGTGGATGCGCTGGGCGCCGCAGTCGACGCCGTCCAGGCCGCGGCACAGGTGGACGCGAGGCTGGTCGAGGCGGCGACCACGCTGTCGGCGCTTCAGGAGCAGGCGTTCGAGCTGGCAGCGGTGCTGCGGACGCACGCTGAGGCGCTCGAGGCCGACCCGGCGCGGCTCGAAGAGGTAGAATCGCGTCTCGCCGCCTGCGCGGCGTTACGCCGCAAGTACGGGCTGACGCTCGAGGACGTGTTGCGTTACCAGGAGGAAGGTCGCGCGCGGCTGGAGCGCCTGCTACGGGTGGAGACCGAGCGTGAGGTGCTCGCCGCGCGGGTGGAGGCTATCGTCGCCGGCGTCGTCAGCCGGGCGATGGAGCTCGCCGGGCGCCGGGCTGAGGCGGCCGCGAGGCTGGCGACCGCCGTACAAGCCGAGCTCGAGCAGCTCGGGCTCCCAGGCGGGCGATTTGCCGTCCGCTTGCTGCGCCGGCGGGCGGAAGGCGACGGGCCGATACTCCACGCCGAAGAGACGTACGGTGGCGGCGCGGACGGTGCGGACTCCGCGCTGATGGCGGTCGAGGTGGACGAGGCGGGGGCGGAGCGGGCGGAGTTCGTCGTGGCGCTGAACCCCGGCCAGCCGCCGCAGCCGCTGCACCGGGTGGCGAGTGGTGGGGAGACGGCGCGTCTGCTGCTGGCGCTCAAGAGCGTGCTGGGCGCGCACGACCGGACCCCGACGTTGGTGTTCGACGAGATCGAGGTCGGTGTGGGGGGGCGCTCGGGACGGGTGATCGGGAGTAAGCTGGCGGCGCTTGCCCGACTGCACCAGGTGATCGCGGTGACGCACCTTCCCCAGGTGGCCGCGTTCGGCGATACTCAGTATTGCGTGGAGAAGCGCACGCAAGGCGGACAGACGTTGGTGACGGTGCGTCCTCTCCTGGACGAGGAGCGCGTGGAGGAGTTGGCCCTCATGCTCGGCGGCGATTTCGCCGCTGCGCGTGAGGGTGCGCGTGAGCTGCTGGCCCAGGCACGCAGCGGCCGCTAGCCCGCGGCCATCTTCACGCGCGGAGGGGATCGTGTCCGCTTCCCAGTTCGTTGTCGAGAAAGCCACCATGGCCGACGTGGAACGCATCCACGCCCTGGTCACGCACTTCGCGGACCGTGGGGAGATGCTCCATCGGCCAGTGGGCGAGATCTACGAGAACCTGCGAGACTTCTTCGTCGCGCGGCACCAGGGCGAGACGGTCGCCTGCGGCGCGCTGCACATCATGTGGCGCGATCTGGCCGAGGTGAAGTCGCTCGCGGTCGCGCAGGACCGACAGCTCCACGGTGCCGGCAAGGCGATCGTGCTGGCCTGCCTGGAAGAGGCGCGCCGCTTGGGCATCCCGACGGTCTTCGCTTTGACGTACAAGCCGGCGTTCTTCGAGAAGCTCGGCTTCCACATTGCCAACGTGGGCCAGTTCCCGCGCAAGGTGTGGAACGAGTGCTATCGGTGCCCGAAGTTCCCGACCTGCCAAGAGATCGCGCTCTCCATCGAGCTGGAGGGCGTCGCCGGGTCGGAGAACGGCCGCGCGCCGGCCCGGGTCCCGCTCGCTGCCTCACCCGGCCAATGACGCCGTCTGCTCTCTCTTAGAAGGCCATCAGGAACAAGCCGGGCGTCCGTCCGGTCGCGGTACACTCCAGGTGCCCCGTAACCTGACTCGGCGGCTCGACCGCCGTCCTCTGGTGGTGGCACGAACCGGCAGCGCACCCCAGGCTTGGACGGCGCCGTTCGCCGCCTGCAGGCCGAAACCTATTCCACGATGGAGGATGCGTGCCCGCGAGCGGCTCACCGCCGGCCGGTGGCGCGCGCTCGACCGCTGGGCGGAGGCGGTGGACTTGGAGGAGAAACGGGTGAGTAGCTCGAATCGGCGCGAGCCCAGCCGGGGCGAATGGTGGCGCAAGAACCTTGGCGACGTCGAGGAGCGCTCATGGTTGGCGCGGTACGCGTGGCTGCTGGTGGCGCTGCCGGTCCTGCTGCTCGCGACGGTGGGGCTGTTCCAGTACCGGCGGTCGCTGCCGTTGCTGGACGTCACCCCGACCTCCGTGCCAGGCGGGATCATCTCGGGCACGCCGCCGAAGCTCGCCTGGCCGGCGGCGGGCGCGGCGGCGCTGGCGGTGGACGGCCTCGGGTCGCTCGGCACCTCTGGTGGCGCGAGCCCTGCCCCCATCGCGAGCATCGCCAAGATGATGACGGCCTACGTGGTCCTGCACGACCATCCGCTCGCCCTCGGCGAGCAAGGACCGTCGGTCACGGTGACGAGCGAGGACGTGGCGAACTACAACCGCGAGCTGGCGGACGACCAGTCGGTGGTCGCGGTCCAGGAGGGCGAGCAGCTCAGCGAGCTGCAACTGCTGCAAGGGATGCTGATCCCTTCGGGCAACAACTTCGCCGAGCTGCTGGCTCGCTGGGACGCGGGCTCGCAGCCCGCCTTCGTGCAGCGCATGAACCAGGCGGCGCAGGATCTGGGACTGCGAAACACCCGCTACGTGGATGCCAGCGGCGACCTCCCCGGCTCGGTGAGCACGCCGCAAGACCTGGTGACGCTGCTGCGGGAGGCGATGAAGCTGCCGGCGTTCGCGCAGGTTGTTGGTCAAAGCCAGGCGAAGCTTCCCGTGGCGGGGACGGTCACGAACACCAACCTGCTGCTGGGAACGGACGGCGTGATCGGTGGCAAGACGGGGTGGACGGACCAGGCGGGGCACTGCCTGGCTTTCGTGGCCGACGTGCAGGTTGGCGGCCGACCCGTGCGCGTCTACGGCGCCGTCCTCGGGCAGTCGAGCTACCAGGCGCTGTTCACGGCCGCCGCCGACCTGCTGACCAGCGCCGTTCCCGGACTCAGTTGGGTGCAGCCGGTGCGGCAGGGACAGGAGGTCGCCGCGCTGCGCAGCGCGTGGGGTGGTCATGCCGCCGCTCACGCCGGCTCCGATGCGTCGCTGCTCGGGTGGCCGGGCATGCCGCTGTCGGGCGCGCTCGAGCTCGACTCGCGCAGCGCGCCCGTGCACACCGGCGAGCGCGTTGGCTGGCTGCGGGTGACGCTGGGCGAGCAGGCCGTGCGCGTGCCCGTGGTCGCGGACGGGACGATCGGGCCGCCGGGGTTCGGCTGGCGGGTCATCCGGCCGTGACGGGTCTGCGCGCACGGCGGCGCGCCCGCCTTGGGCCGCCGTCCGCCTCTGGCGGGCCGCCTCCCCTGTCCCGCGACTGACCGAACGCCACCGCAGGACGCGGAGGGAGCGGAGGCGCAGCTCACCGCAGAGATGGCCGAGCAAGCGAAGATGAAGCGCACGCACGCCTCGCCCCGCGTGAGGCGAAGGCGGGACCTTGCTCTCGCATGCCTGGCGATAGGCAGGCACCCTGGAGCTCCCGTCCTCGCGCCGTCCACCGCCTTGCTGCGTCTGCCACGCAGTGGTCCGGCGTGGCGGCTTGAGCGTGCTCGCCGGTCGGGCCTAGCCTGACGTGGGCGGCCACACGGCCGCGAGGAGCAACGAGATGCCGACCGAGCGGACGGTCGCGACGGAGCGTATCTACGACGGCCGGGTGGTGGCGCTCGAACGCCGGAACGTGACGATGGCCGACGGCCGCCGGGTGCAGCGCGAGGTCGTGCTACACGCGCCGGTGGTCGCCATCGTGCCGGTCGATGAGCACGGGCGCGTCTTGCTCGTGCGGCAGTGGCGCACCCCCGTTGAGCGCGAGCTGCTGGAAGTGCCGGCCGGCGGCGTCGATGGCGGCGAGTCGCCCGAGGAGGCGGTGCAGCGCGAGTTGCAGGAGGAGGTCGGCGTGCGCGCCGGCGAGGTGGTGCGGCTCGCCGGCTTGTGGGTGGCGCCTGGCTACTGCACCGAGCACATCACGGTCTACCTGGCGCGCGACCTGGCGCCGTCACGCCTGGAGGGCGACGAGGACGAGGCGATCGTGGTGGTGCCGCTGCCGCTGGCGGATGCGCTGGCGGCGGTGGCGAGCGGCGAGATCTGCGACGCGAAGAGCGTGATCGGGCTGCTGCTGGCGGCGCAGCGGCTTGGGGCGGGCTGAGATCCGGCTCGTTCGGCCGGCATTGGCGCCAGCGGAAGCGGAGTCGTATCGTGATCGCGGACTGCCCGTGTGCATTGCGGCGCCAGTGGTCCGCCAGGAGGCCACCGACGCCGGCGAAACTCGGCCGCTCCGCGACGCTGGCCTGCGCCCCGGGCGACCACCGGGCCGAGGAGGTCAATGAGCGTGTTGCGTCATGACGTCGTGATCGTCGGGGCCGGCCTCGCCGGCCTGCGTGCGGCAGTGACCCTGGGTGACTTGCCGGGCGTCGATGTCGCCATCATCTCCAAGCTGCACCCGCTGCGTTCGCACTCCGGCGCCGCCGAAGGCGGGATCAACGCCGCGCTGACGCCCGACGACCGCTGGGAAGACCACATGTACGACACGGTCAAGGGGAGCGACTACGTCTCCGACCAGGACGCGGTCGAGGTGATGTGCCGTGAGGCGCCGGCGGAGGTCTACTGGCTGGAGCATGCCGGGACGCTGTTCAACCGCGCGGACGACGGCACGCTCGCGATCCGCAATTTCGGCGGCGCCGGGCGGCCGCGCACCGCGTTCGTGGCCGACATCACGGGCCACGCGCTGCTGCACACGCTCTACGAGCAGACGGTGGCTCGCGGTGTGAAGGTCTACGAGGAGTGGTTCGTCACCGAGCTCGTCGTCGAGAACGAGCAGGTGAAGGGCCTGGTGGCGCTCGACGTGATGACGGGCGAGCTGCACCAGGTCGCTGCCAAGGCGGTGATCATGGCCACCGGCGGCTACGGCCGCGTGTACCACGGGCGCACGACCAACGCGTGGTCCAGCACCGGCGACGGCATGGCCGCGGCCTATCGCGCCGGCGTGCCCCTGGCCGACATGGAGTTCGTCCAGTTCCATCCCACGACCCTCAAGTCGAACGGCGTGCTGCTGACCGAGGGGAACCGGGGGGAAGGCGGCTATCTGCTCAACTCGCTCGGCGAGCGCTTCATGTCGAAGTACACGCCCACCAAGATGGAGCTCGGTCCGCGCGACATGGTCTCGCGCGCCGAGATCATCGAGATCAACGAGGGCCGCGGTGTCGATGGCTGCGTCCTGCTCGACATCCGCCATCTGGGCGAAGCGAAGATCATGGAACGGCTGCCGGGCACCCGTGAGCTGTCGATGCACTTCGCCGGTGTGGACCCGGTGTACGAGCCGATCCCGGTGCGCCCCGGCCAGCACTACGCGATGGGCGGCGTTCGCACCGACCTGAATGGCGTGACGGTCGTGAAGGGGCTGTACGCCGCGGGCGAATGCGCCTGTGTCAGCGTCCACGGCGCGAACCGGTTGGGCGCCAACTCGCTGCTCGACACGCTGATCTTCGGCCGCCGCTCGGCGGAGCACGCGTACGAATACGTGAAGAACGTCCCGCCGCCCGAGGCGTCCGAGAGCTATCTCCAGCGGGAGGAAGACCGCACGCGGGCGATGCTGGGGCGTGAGGGCACGGAGAGCATCGCCCAGATCCGCAACGAGATGGGTCTGGAGATGGCGGACAACATGGGCGTCTTCCGCACCCCGGAGCAGATGCAGCACGCGGTCAGCGCCATCCGAGAGCTGAAGGAGCGGGTGAAGGACGCGCCGGTGCAAGACAAGGGCCGTATTTTCAACACCGACCTGACCGGCGCGCTGGAGATCGAGAACATGCTCGAGCTGGCCGAGGTGATCTCGGTCGGCGCGCTGGCGCGCACGGAGAGCCGCGGGGCGCACTCACGCCTCGACTTCCCCGATCGCGACGATGTGAACTGGCTGAAGCACACGCTGGCCTTCCGCGGAGAGGGTGGTCCGCGCCTCGAGTACGGGCCGGTGACGATCACGCGGTTCCAGCCGGAGGAGAGAAAGTACTGATGCGCGTCACTTTCCGCATCCTGCGGTACGACCCCGAGCGCGACGCCAACCCGCACTTCGAGAGCTACCCGCTCGAGCTCGACGACCGGGCCGTTGTGCTGGACGGCCTGGTGCAGATCAAGGACTTCGCCGACAGCGCGCTGACGTTTCGGCGCTCGTGCCGGCAGGCGATCTGCGGTTCGTGCGCCATGCGCGTCAACGACCGCGAGCACCTGACCTGCAGCACGCAGCTCAGCGAGGTGGTGCGCGATGGGACGGTGGTGGTCGAACCGCTGGCCAACCTGCCGGTGATCAAGGACCTGGCGGTGGATATGGAGCAGTTCTGGCGCAAGTACCGGGCCATCATGCCGTTCCTGATCCCGGATAGGGCCAAGCCGGCGCCCGAGAAGGAGTACCGGATGGCGAACAAGGAGGCGCGGCATCTGCAGCAGTTCGGCGGCTGCATTCAATGCGGCGCCTGCTACTCCTCGTGCCCGATCGCGGCCACCGACGAGGAGTACCTCGGCCCCGCGGCGCTGGCGAAAGCCTATCGCTTCGCCGGCGACCCGCGCGACTCCGCACGGAGGGAGCGGCTCAAGATCGTGTCGGATGAGCGTGGCATCTGGCGTTGCCACACGGTCTTCAACTGCACCGAGGTCTGCCCCAAGGGCGTGGAACCCACCTACGCGATCCAGCAACTGAAGAAGCTGACGATCCGGCGCCGCTTCGGGCTGCCGGTCTAGGCCATCGAAAGCGAGGACGGCAGGGACTGATGACTGCGCAACCGCAGGTGAGCCGGGCGAGCGTCGAGCGAACGCACTATCGCCCGCGCGCGATCTGGACCGGCACGCTGGCGTACATCTTGCACCGTATCACCGGCGTCTTCCTGGTCCTGTACCTCTTCATGCACATCATCGTCATCGGCCAGTCGGTGCGCGGCGAGCAGGCGTTCAATGACGCGCTGCACTTCGTGCAGAGCCCGGTGTTCGTCTTGCTCGACGCCGGCCTGAGCGGAATCGTGACGTTCCACGCGCTGAACGGGCTGCGGATCATCGCGTTCGACATCGGTTGGGGCATCCGCCTGCAGAAGGCGCTGTTCTGGGCCTCCCTTCTGGTCGCGGTCGCGGTGTTCGCGGTCTCGCTGGTCGTGGCGCGGAAACTGTTGGGCTAGGAGGGGCGAATGGCGGCGATTATGCGACCGGGCGAAGCACCGATGCAGACGGCCAGGGAGAGCGTTTCCTTCTGGCCGTGGGTGCTCCAGCGCATCTCGGGCCTGTTCCTGGTGGTGCTGATGGGCATCCATATCGGCATCAACCACTTCGGCAACCTGGGCAAGGCCTCGGATACGCGCGACCTGATCATCTTCAACGACGTGGCTTTCCGGCTGCAGCAGGGTTTCTGGTGGGCGGTCGACGTGGCGCTGCTGACGTTCGTCGTCTACCACGGGCTGAACGGGATCCGGAACATCGCGCTCGACCTGGGCGTGCGCGGGACCGGGACGAAGGTGACGACCGGGCTGCTGTGGCTGCTCGGAATCGCCACCTGGGGATTTGGCATCGCCGCGCTGATCGCGTTCCGCAAGTACGCCTGACCACGCCGAATATCCTGGGGAGCGTTAGCGTGCGCCCGCCGAAAGGCGGGCCGCACTGTGCCAGGCGCACGCCACCCGGACTGCCGGCCCCTCCGATCGAGGATCAAATCGGGATCGCCCGTTCGCCTCGGCCCCGCGCCTGAAGCCGCCGGTGTCCCCGGCGCGCACGCCAGCGGGGCGCCGCGCGCACGCACGACGGGAGGTCCGCAGGGCGTGTCGGGCAGGGCCCCACGTATCTGGGGAATACTGTCCGATGATGCCCCACAGAGGTTGTGAAATATGTCACGAATTGCCCGACTGACGACCGCGGCCGCTCGCGCAACCCTGGTCCTGTAGGGAAGATCCACTAGTCGAGGGAGGTACCCGAAGACATGTCCCGCAAGACGTTTGACCTGCTGTTGTCCGCTGCCGGGGTGATGTTGATGGTCGTTCTCGTCGCCGCCGGTATTCTGGGCCTGTGGGCCCACAACGTCACCACCAGCCAGGTGCGCCAACAGCTCGGCGAGCAGAAGATCTCCTTCCCGGCCGCCGGCAGCCCCCAGTTGGCCGACCCCAAGATCGGGCCGTACATCAGCAAGTACGCTGGGCAGCAAGTGCTCACTGGCCCCCAGGCCAAGGCATTCGCCGACCACTACATCCTCGTGCATCTGCAAGAAAGCAAGGGTGCCACGACCTACTCCGAGGCGAGCGCCGCGTCCCGGGCCAAGCCCGATGACGCGCAGCTCAAGGCGCAGGTCGAAACGATGTTCAGGGGCACCACGCTGCGCGGCATGCTCCTCAACGCGTACGCGTTCTGGACGATCGGTGAGGTGGCTCAGGTCGCCGCCATCGTCTCGTTCACGCTCGCGGGAGTCCTGGCCGTGCTGACGGTCCTCGGGTTCGTCCACTATCGCCGCGTGGCCTGGGATGCCCTCTTCCCCGCGGCGCATCCACGCAAGGCGGCTCCCACCGCCGGCTGATTACCCGCCGCCCCGGCGAGCCGGCGCGGCAGACCTACAGCGCGAATAGACGACGCGCGGCCGGACAGGACAAGGTCCGGCCGCGCGGACGATCTGGGGAGCAGGGAGCGCGCGTCGTTCCAACGCGCCCCTGCCCGGCGCTGCCGGACCCCGGGGGAAGACGATCGGTCGGCCGCCTACCCCTCGCTGTCGAAAGGCACGACCTCGCCCGAGTCGCGGGCGAAGCTGGCCGCGATCACCGCGACGGTGGAGACCGCCCGCGTGAGCGCCGCGGCACGGCGGTGACCCGTGAGCCGCAGCAGGATGGACAGGGCCAGTGACAGACCGGCGATGCCGAAGAGCGTGCGGCCATCCAGCAAGGGTGTATCTCGTCCCAACTCAGCCTCCGTACGTTTCGGTGGTCGAGGACAGGTAGTCGCCCAGCACTGCCGGGTCCCGCCAGCGGGAGCGGCCGACCTCCGGCAGGTAGCCGCCGTGCGCGTCCACGCAGACGAAGCACGGGAAGTCTTCGAGCACCATCCGCTTTACGGACTCGGTGCCGAGGTCCTCGTACGCGACCACCTCCACCGCGGTGATGTGGCGGGCGAGCAGCGCGCCGAGCCCGCCGATGGCCTGGAAGTAGACCGCGTGGTGGCGGCGGATCGCCTCGCGCGCCGCCGGGGTGCGACCGCCCTTGCCGACCGTGCCCTTGAGCCCGATCTCGAGCAGTCGCGGCAGGAACGGGTCCAGCCGCATCGCCGTGGTCGGCCCGGCGGCGCCGATGACCCGCCCGGGGCGCGCCGGTGTCGGCCCGACGTAGTAGATCACCTGGCCGTCGAGGTCGACCGGCAGGTGCTCGTCGCGGCCGAGCGCTTCGACGAAGCGGCGATGGGCCGCATCCCGGGCGGCGTAGACCACGCCCGATAGCCGCACGCTGTCGCCGGCGCGCAACTGCTCGACCATCGGGTCGGTCAAGGGCAGGCTGATGTGGTGCTCGGCCATGGCGTGCTCAGATCTCGGCCGACTTCTGCCGCGCGCTGTGGCACTGCAGATTGATCGCCACTGGCAGCGAGGCGATGTGCGTGGGGAAGACCTCCACGTTGACCGCCAGCGCGGTGGTCATCCCACCCACGTTCTGCGGTCCGACTCCCGTAGCGTTCACCTGCGCCAATAGCTCGCGCTCGAACGCGGCGACTTCGGGGTCGGGGTGGTGTTCTCCGGCTGGGCGCAGGATCGCGCGCTTCGCCAGGTACATGGCGTGCTCGGCCGTGCCGCCCACGCCCACACCGACGATCAGCGGCGGGCAGGGGTTGCCGCCGGACTCCTCGACCGTGCGCAACACGAGCTCGCGAATACCCCCGGCGCCGGCGGCCGGGAGCATCACCCGGAAGCGGCTCATGTTCTCACACCCGCCGCCCTTCGGCACCACGATCACGCGGACCCGGTCGCCCGGCACCAGCTCGGTGTGAATCACCGCGGGCGTATTGTCGCGCGTGTTCACGCGGCTGGTGATCGGGTGGTCGACGATGGAGGCGCGCAGATAGCCTTCTGCATATCCACGGGCGACGCCGCCGTTGACCGCGGCGTGAACATCGCCGCCCACCAGGTGCACATCCTGCCCGATCTCGAGGAAGACGACCGTGGTGCCCGTGTCCTGACAGAGCGGTATCATCTCCTGGCGGGCCACGACCGCGTTCTCCAGGATCTGGGTGAGCACCTCGCGCGCGAGCGGCGCCTGCTCGGACGAGGCCGCTTGCCGCAGGGCCGCGTAGACGTCATCGGGAAGGACGTGCGCGGCCTCCTGGCAGAGGCGGGCGACCGTCTCCTCGATGCGCGTGACGTCGACCTCGCGGGGCGGCCTCGTCATGGTTTGCAACAGGTCAGGAGCCGCCGCCCGGAGCGGTGGTGGCCTCGGCTTTGTCCAGCGCCTGGAGCAGCTCGTGCACCGCCGCCCCGGCCTTGCGCATCTCCTCGAGCTCGTCGGGCGCGAGCGGCTGCTCGATCACCTTCTGCACGCCACCGGCGCCGAGGACGGCCATCACGCCAACGTAGGCGCCCCGCACGCCGTACTCGCCCTCCAGGTGGACGGCGCAGGGCAGCACGCGCTGCTGGTCGAGCAGCACGGCCTCGACCATGGAGATGGTCGCCGCGGCCGGCGCGTAGAAGGCGCTGCCGGTCTTCAGGAGGTCGACGATCTCCTTGCCGCCGTTCTTGGCGCGCGTGACGAGCGCTTGCCGGCGCTCCGGCGGCACGAGCTGGGTCAGCGGCACGCCGCCCACCATGGCGTTCGAGAGCAGCGGAACCATGGTCGCCTCGGTGTGTCCGCCGAGCACCCAGGCCTGGACGTCGCGCACAGACGCGCCCAGCTCCATGGCGATGAACGCGCGGTAGCGGGCGGAGTCGAGCATGCCGCCCTGGCCGATGACGCGGGCGCGGTCGAGCCCGGTCGTGCGCAACATAACGTGGCACATGACGTCCATCGGGTTGGCGAACACGATGAACACCGCGTTGGGTGAGTTGCGGAACGCCTGCTCGGCGACGCCGCGGACGATGCGGGCGTTGGTGGCGAGCAGGTCCTCGCGGGTCATGCCGGGCTTGCGCGGCACGCCAGAGGTGATGACGACGACGTCCGAGCCGGCGGTGTCGGCCCAGTCGTTGGTGCCGGTGATCGAGACGTCGTGACCGCTGATGTTGCCCGCCTCGGTCAGGTCGAGCGCCTTGCCCTGGGGCAGGCCCTCGATGATGTCGACCAGAACGATGTCAGCGATGTTCTTGAGAGCCAGAAGCTGGGCCATCGAGGCGCCGGTGTTGCCGGCGCCGGCGATGGTGACCTTCTTACGCGCGGACACGGAGTTCCTCCATCTTGGCAATGATCGCGTCGGCCACCTGCGACGTGCCGACGGCGGTTGGATCGTTGCGGTCCGGCTTCATGTCGTAGGTGACGGATTTCCCTTCGCGGATGACCTCGGCCATCGCGCGCTCCATCAGGCCCGCGGCGGCGGTCTCACCGATGTGCTGCAGCAGCAGCATGCCGGAGAACATCATCGCCATCGGGTTCACCTTGTTCTGGCCGGTGTACTTCGGCGCGCTGCCGTGGACCGGCTCGAAGAGCGCGGCCTGGTCGCCGATGTTCGCGCCCGGCGCGACCCCCAGACCGCCGACCAGCCCGGCGCTCAGGTCGCTCAGGATGTCGCCATACAGGTTCGGCAGCACGAGCACGTCGTAGAGCTCGGGCTTCTGGACGAGCTGCATGCACATGTTGTCGACGAGCATCTCCTCGAACTGGATGTCCCGGTAGTCGGCGGCAACCTGTCGCGCGACCGCCAGGAAGAGCCCGTCGGTGTACTTCATAATGTTCGCCTTGGTGACCGCGGTGACCTTCTTGCGGCCGTGTGCGCGCGCGTACTCGAACGCGAACTTGACGATGCGACGCGCGCCGAACTCGCTGATCGGCTTGAGCGAGAGGCCGGTGTCCTCACGCAGGGCCTGCTGGCCGCTCGCCACGCAGAGGTCGCTGATCTGACGGATGTAGGGCGAGCCCTTCTCGAACTCGATGCCCGCGTACAGGTCCTCGGTGTTCTCGCGTACCAGCACGATGTCGATGCCCTGGTAGCGGCTGCGCACGCCCGGGTAGCTCTTGCACGGGCGCAGGCAGGCGTACAGGTCGAGCGTCTTCCGCAGCGCGACGTTGACGCTGCGGAAACCGGTGCCGATGGGAGTGGTGATCGGTCCCTTGATGCCGAGCTTCGTGCGGCGCAGCGACTCGAGCACGCGGTTCGGGAGCGGCGTGCCTTCCTTCTCCATGATGTCGACGCCGGCGTGCTGGACGTCCCACTGGAACGGGACGCCGGTCGCTTCGAGGACACGGCGGGTAGCTTCTGCGATCTCGGGACCGGTCCCGTCGCCGGGGATGAACGTAACCTCGTGGACCAAACTGGAACCTCCATGACGCGCGCTCGAACGCGCGGGATCCTACCGCGACCGCGGGGAGCGCACCCGGAGCGCCGGGAACCCCGGATGGCGCGGCCCGTACACGCCGGCTTTCCTGTGGCGCTCCGCGCCTCCCGCCTGAAGTGGCGGCTGCCGCCGCGGGCAGAGGCCCTTTCCCTGGAGGGGGTCAGACGCCCGCCCCGCCCGCGACTCCCCGGGATACCGGGGCCGTTGGGCCCGGACAGAAGCACATCCGGACGTCCTCAGGCCAAGTATAGACCCGCCCGCTCGTTCGCCCTATCCTCGCTGCCGCGGCGACGTTCGGCCGCGCGTGACCACCATTCCCCCTTGTCCTGAAGGCACGGGCGCCGGGGCCCTTCGCTGGAGACGCGTGGGCGGCCGACCGGAGGCCGACCGCCCACGCGTGCGAGAGGGTACGCGGCCCGCTACCAGGTCAGCGTGGCCGCCTGCGTCATGTAGAAAAGCACAATCTGCCCGGGGCTCACGCTGTTCAGCGTCACGCTGACCCCGGACGGGAAGATGTACTGGAACTGGATCGGGGCGGTGGCCGGCACCGGGTAGTAGAGCGCGCCCCACGCGCCCGACAGCCCGTGGTCGTTGAGGTAGCTGCGGATCGCGTCGGCGCCGCTGAGCGCCGGGCCGTTCCAGGGCTCGAACGTGAATCCCGCCCCCAGAGCGACCGTGCCCGACGTGCCGCCCGCGCCGATCGTCAGCGAGTCGATCTTCGATGCCGAGCCGGCGGTGGCCGTCACCGCCGCCGTGCCGCTGTCGGTCGCCACGAGCGTCACGCTGGCCTGACCGTTCGAGGTGCTGCCCGTCGTCGCGGAGAGCGTCGCGCGAGTCGGTGGCGACACGGCGAAGGTCACCGTGGTGCCATCGGGGACCGGCTGGCCGGACGCGTCCGTCACGTCCGCCGTGACCGTGCCGCTGGTGTTGGTGGTCGTGTTCAGCCCGGTAGGCAGCGTCAGCGCGACCGTGGCCGGGGTGCCGGCGCACACCAGCGTCATCGTGTTCGACGTCACGCTGCCGATGCCGGCGGTGAGGGTCGCCGAGCCGCTGGTGCCGCCACAGGTGCCGGCGTTGAGGGTCGCCGTGCCGTCACTGGCGGTCGCGGCGAATGCCGGCTGGACCGAGAAGAGGGTCGTCGGGTTCGCCGTCGCGGTGACGGTCTGACCGGAAAGCGGGTTGCTGGCCGAGTCCTTCACCAGCACGCTCACGGCGCCCGCCAGCGAGCCGCCGGTGGCGATCGAGTACTTCACGTTGGTGAGCGTGATCGACGCGGCCGCGCCAGTGACCGTCACCGTGGCGTTGCCCGTGACCGTCCCGACGTGCGCGTCGATGGTGACGGAGCCGGCGGTCGCCGACGTCACCGTGATCTGCGCCTCACCGCTGCTGTTGGTGGTCGCCGTGCAACCCGCGCTCGCGCTGCCGCTGGTGCAGGACGACAGCGTCGTGCCGCCCGAGACGAGGAACGTCACCGACGCGCTGGGCACGCCGTTGCCGGCCGAGTCCTTCACCGTGAACGTGACGGTGAGCGAGCCGCCGGTCGCCATCACCAGCGAGGACGGGGCCGTGGCGGAGACGCTCGCGGGTGCGCCAATGAATTGGAGCGTGCTGAGCGTGCCCGTGTCCACGGCGGTCGCCGTCGCGCCGTTGACCGTCGTGACGATGAGCGTGCCGACCGCGGTGGGCGTGGGCGGCGTGGTAATCAGCCCCGCCGCCCCGGTGGTGACGATCACCTCGGCACCCGCGCCGATGGCGGCGGCCGTGCTGAGCGTGAGCGTCGTGCCGGTGGCGCTGGCTCCGGTCAGGGTGATCGACGAGCCGCCGACGGTCGCCGACCAGTTCACGGAAACGTTCGCGCCGCTGCCGAAGGTCGTCCCGGCGGGAAGCTGCACGCTGATCTGGTTATTGCTGGTCGCGGCGACGGCCGTGGTCTCGGTGAACTTGGCGACCTGGACGCCGCTGGCGACCGGCGTGGAGACCGCCAAGCCGTTCAGGCCCGAGGAAAGGCTGCCACTGACGTCCGCCGCCAGCACTCGGCCGGCGGACAGCCCCACGCTTGCGAGCAGCGCCACGGCGAGCGCGACAGTTACGATGCCGGCAAAACCGCGCCAGGCACGGCCGCCGCTCCTGCGATGCTGGATGATCATGACTCACCCTCCTGTCTTGGCTCAGGGCGCGGGCCCGCGCGGTTGGTCGTCGAGGAAGGCGGTCCAGGGCGTGCCGGCCCGCAGCCGCCCGCGTCGGGTCAAGCCCCTGTAGATCGCAACGCCGCGGCGGAGCGTGATGTTACGGGTCTGCGCGAGGGGAGGGGCGATCCGACGGACCGAAGGCGAGACACCCCCCGGTGCTAGACTTGGAACGGTGCGGCCGGCGCATCCCCGCGCGGGCCGCCCGCGGGGAGGGTTGGTGGCGACAGCGAGGAACCGCACGCGCCCCGTGCGCGTCGGCAGGACGGTCATCGGCGGCGGGGGGGCGGTCGCCGTGCAGAGCATGTGCGCCACGCGGACGCAGGACGTGGAGGCCACGGTCCGCCAGGTGCGCCAGCTCGTCGCCGCGGAAGCTGACGTCATCCGCATCGCCGTCGACAGCCGCAAGGACGTGGAGGCGCTGGCCCGTGTCCGCGAGGCGGTCCCGGACGCGACGTTGAGCGTCGACCTGCAGGAGAGCTACCGATTGGCGCCGCTGGTCGCGCCCCACGTGGACAAGGTGCGCTACAATCCCGGGCATCTCTACCACCACGAGCGGGGGAAGGCCGTCCGCGAGAAGGTGGCGTTCATCGCCGAAGCGGCGGCCGCCAACGACTGCGCCATCCGCGTGGGCGTCAACTGCGGCTCGGTCGATCCGGAGCTGGCCGAGAAGTTCGGGGACGACGACGTATCGGCGATGGTGGAATCGGCGGTGCAGCACTGCGCGGTCCTGGACGAGCTGGGCTTCCACCGCTACGTCGTGTCGCTGAAGGACTCCGATCCGCGCAAGGTGGTCGCCGGTAACGTGCGCTTCCACGAGCTGCGGCCGGACGTGCCCATCCATCTCGGCGTGACCGAAGCCGGCCTTCCACCGGACGGCATCATCAAGACGCGCATCGCCCTCGAGCAGCTCCTGCCGCGGGGCATCGGCGACACCATCCGCGTCTCACTGACGCTGCCGTTCGAGGAGAAGTGGCGCGAGATCGCGGTCGGTCGCGAGCTCTTGGAGGACGTCGCCCAGGGCCGGTTCCGCAGCGTGCCGACGTTCCTGGACGGCGGCCTGAACATCATCTCTTGCCCGTCCTGCTCGCGAGTGGAGAACGAGGCCTTCATCGGGCTTGCACAGCGCGTGAAGGAGATGACCCGCTACGCGAAGGCGTACGACATCACGATCGCGGTGATGGGCTGCCGGGTGAACGGCCCGGGCGAGACGGACGGCGCCGACCTGGGCCTATGGTGTGCGCCGGCGTTTGTGAATCTGAAGCGCGGCTCGGAGCACCTGGGCGCGTTCGCGTACGACGCGGTGCTCGGCCGGCTCAAGGAGGAGCTGGACAGGCTCGTCGAGGAGCGCAAGGGGCGGGAGTGACGCGGGTCCGTCGTTGCGGCCAAGCGGGCGGATGCGAGCGCGAGCCGGAATTCAGGGGTGGGTGCAGCCTCTTCGCCGCTGGATTCCCGCCTTCGCGGGGGTAGGACTCTCCGCGGGCGCTGGGTTCCCGCCTTCGCGGGAATGACGGAAGAGAGCGGGAACGACGGGAGGTTACTCCCCGCCCGCCTCGATCACGCAGAGCAGGTCGCCCTCGGAGACGCGGTCGCCGGCGGCCACGGCGACCTTGCGCACCACGCCGTTCTGCGGTGCGCGGATCTCGTTCTCCATCTTCATCGCCTCGAGCGTGAGCAGGATGTCGCCCTCGACGACCGGCTGGCCCGCGGAGACGTCGATGCGGATCACACGGCCTGTCATCTGCGCCACGACGCCGCCGGGGATGTCGCCCTGCGGCGCCGTCCTCGTCGCCTGTGCCCGCGGGCGTGGGTTGGAGCGCATCGCCCCCTTCATTCGCACCGCGAAGAGCTGCCCGTCGACGTTGACCTCGCGGTAGTCCTTGCTCTCGTCGGGCGGGAGGAGGATCACGCGGTACGGCTTCTCATCCACGAAGGTGGTGCGGCTGCGACCCTCGCCAGTGACGCGGGTGCGGAACGTCGTGCCGTCCACGGTCACCTCGTCGCCACGGGATTCGACCTTGTATGTGCGCGCCCCGACCTGCACGTCCATCGCGCCCCTCCTATCGCATCAGCCGCTGGCGGCCCGCGAGGCGCCAGGCGTTCTTGCCGTCACTCGGAGCCGATAGCGGTGGCGGAGGCGGTGGCTCTGCCGCCTGCGCGGCCGCCACGATCGCCGCGACCACGGCCGGCTCGGGCGGCCCACCCTTGGCGCGCAGGTCGAAGAACTCGCGCGCCGGCTGCGGGAAGAGCGCGTAGGAGATGACGTCCTCCTCGCAGCAGGCGAGCTCGCCGATCTCCTGCTGTGCCTGATCGAGCTCTGGCGGGAGGTTGTCGGCTGGGCGGTCCTTGATCACCTGGGAGAGGTCGCCCACGACCTTCTCCTGCACCTCCTTGCTCACGGGAGCCGGTGTGAGGCCGTAGTAGCCGAGGAAGTACTGGCGCACCTCGCGCGAGACGAGCTTGTAGCGTTCGCCCATCAGCACGTTCATGACCGCTTGCGTGCCCACGAGCTGGCTGGTGGGCGTGACCAGCGGCGGGTAGCCCATGTCCTCGCGCACGTGTGGCATCTCCTCCAGCACGTCGGGCAGCCGTTGCAGCGCGTTCTGCTCGCGGAGCTGGTTCACCATGTTGGAGATCATGCCGCCCGGCATCTGGTGGATGAGCACGCCCGAATCGACGCCGAAGGTGTGGCTCTCGAAGGCGGCGTACTTCTGGCGGACGCCCGTGAAGTAGTCGGCCACGGCATTGATCTTGGCGACGTCGAGCCCGGTGTCCCAGCGGGTGTCGCGGAGGACGGCGACCATCGTCTCGGTGGGAGGCTGCGAGGTCGCCTGGGCCATGGACGAGACGGCGCAGTCGATGATGTCGGCGCCGGCCTCGATCGCTTTCAGGCAGGCCATCTCGGCCATGCCGCTGGTGCAGTGGGTGTGGACGGCGATCGGCACGTTCACCTCCTGCCGCAGCCGCCCCACGATCTCGAAAGCCGACATCGGGTCCATCAGGCCGGCCATGTCCTTGAGGCAGATCGAGTCGGCGCCCATGTCGATCAGGGCGCGTGCGGTCTCAACCGCGGTATCCGGCGTGAAGACCGGGCTGATGGTGAAGCAGATGGTGCCCTGCGCGTGCCCGCCGGCATCCTTGCAGGCGCGCATGGCCGTCTCGAAATTCCGCGGGTCGTTGAGGGCGTCGAAGATGCGGAAGATGTCCATGCCGTTCTCGCGCGCCTTCCAGACGAAGCGCGTGACGACGTCGTCCGCGTAGTGGCGGTAGCCGACGGCGTTCTGGCCGCGGAGCAGCATCTGGGTGGGCGTTCGCTTGAGGCCCTGCTTGAGGAGCCGCAGCCGCTCCCAGGGGTCCTCCTTGAGAAAGCGCAGCGCGGTATCGAACGTGGCGCCGCCCCAGATCTCGAGCGAGTGGTAACCGATCGCATCGAGCTGCTCCAGCGCGGGCAGCATGTCCTCGGTGCGCATGCGGGTGGCCAGCAGCGACTGGTGCGCGTCACGCAGCACCGTGTCGGTGATCTTGACGCCCATTGTTGTCCGTTGTCCTCTCAGCAGTCGCCCCGGCGGGACACCGGCACGGGCCGGAGGGCCCACCGAGGATCGCGGGCGCGTGTCAGGATGAGCTGGTCGCCGTGGCGGCTGGCGTGGCCGTAGGCGTCGGCGTGGGAGTTCCGAAGCCGGCGCAGCCGGGACCACCAAGGCTCAGGTACCATTGGCCGTCGACCTTCTTGAACGTGGCCGCGGCCGTGTTCGGGGACGTGTCGCCGCCGGGCACGCCCTGTAGGACCGACGTGATCTCCACGTCCGCCTTGCCGTTCTCAACCGACTGAACCTTGATCTCGGTGACCGCCAGGCGCGCCTTGTCGCTGGAGCGCTTGGCGACGTCGGAGAAGGCCGCGGCGATCTTCGCGGGGTCGCACCCGGCGCGGTCAGCGGGAACGAGGTCGCTGAGCAGACCCTGCGGGTTGCCGCTGTTGAAGTTCTGGACGATCGAGTCGACACGAGCTCGAATCGCGGACTGGTCCGGGCCGCCGGTGGCACAGGCGGCGACGACGAAGGCGACGACCGCCACGAGGCCGATGATGCCAACCGCGCGGGGTCGACTTCGAACCATTCGCATGCGTCCTCCTATCCTGGACCCGGCCCGGGCTTCAACGTCGGCGCGCCGCCGCGGCTAGCTTCCCGACATGTTCAACCCTTGGCATCCCTGTCCCTCGGTGTCGATGTACCAGTTGCCCCCCGACTTGCTCATCTTCCCCGAGCTGGTCTCGGGGGTGGCCGGGGCGCTGCCGACGCCCTCCAGCACCGAAGTGACGTCAACGTCAGCGGTGTTGCCGCTGATCGACTTGATCTTTACGTCCTTGAGCGTGATCTTCGCCTGCCCCCCGGTGAAGCCCTTGATCATGGCGAAGGCCGCCTCGATCTGCTTCGGGTCGCATCCCTTCCGCTGGTCCGGCGCGATGTCGCTGATGATCCCGTTGGCGTCGCCTTTGTTGAAGTGGTTCACGAACGTGTCGAGCCGACTGCGGATCTTCGCCTCGTCACTGCCGCCCTTGCTGCCTCCGCAGGCCGCCGCGAGCGCGCCCACCGCGACAAGCAGCGCAAGCATCGAAACCAGCCACCACCGGACGCCTGGAACGCGCATTGTCGTACTCCTTCGCTCCCGCGTCAGAGCGGGATGTTGCCGTGTTTCTTCGGCGGATTCGTATCGGCCTTGTTCCTTAGCATGTCGAGCGCGCGGACGACGCGAATGCGGGTCTCGCGCGGATCGATCACATCTTCGATGAAGCCGCGTGCGGCGGCCACGTAGGGGTTGCTGAACCGTTCGCGATACTCCTCGATGAGCCGCTTGCGCTCCGCCTCGGGGTCGCGGGCAGCCGCGATCTGCGCACGGTGGATGATGTTGACGGCGCCGTCCGCGCCCATGACGGCGATCTCGCCGGTGGGCCAGGCGTAGTTGATGTCGCCGCGAAGGTACTGGCTGCTCATCACGATGTGGGCGCCGCCGTAGGCCTTGCGCAGCGTCACGGAGATCTTGGGGACGGTCGCCTCGGCGTACGCGTAGATGAGCTTGGCGCCGTGAGTGATGATCCCGCCGTGTTCCTGCGAGGTGCCCGGCAGGAAGCCCGGGACGTCCACCAGGGTCACGAGCGGGATGTTGAACGCGTCGCAGAAGCGTACGAAGCGGGCGGCCTTGCGGGAGGCATCGATGTCGAGCACCCCCGCCAGGTGCTGCGGGTTGTTGCCGATGACGCCCGCCGTCCGCCCCGCCAGGCGGCCGAAGCCGACGACGACGTTCTGCGCCCAGCCGGCGTGCACCTCGAGGAAGTCACCGTTGTCCACGATGCGTTCGATGACCTCGCGGACGTCGTACGGCCGATTCGGGTCGTCGGGCACCAGCGAGAGCATCTCCTCGACACCGCGCGCCGGGTCGTCACCCGTCTCGGCGTGTGGTGGGTCTTCCATGTTGTTGGAAGGCAGGAAGGAGATCAGTCGGCGGACCTCCTGCAGGCAGGCCTCCTCGCCCGCGATGGCGAAGTGCGCGACGCCGGAGCGCGTGGCATGGGTGATCGCGCCACCGAGCTGCTCGTGCGTCACTTCTTCGCCGGTGACGGCGCGGATGACGTCCGGGCCGGTGATGTACATCTGGCCGCTGCCCTCGACCATGAACACGAAATCGGTGATGGCCGGCGAGTACACGGCGCCACCGGCCGCGGGCCCCATGATCACCGAGATCTGCGGGATGACGCCGCTGGCCAGGGTGTTGCGCCTGAAGATCTCGCCGTAACCGCGCAGCGCAGCTACGCCTTCCTGGATGCGGGCGCCGCCGCCGTCGTTCAGGCCGATGATGGGTGCGCCGACCTTCAGCGCCAGGTCCTGGAGCTTGCTGATCTTCTGGCCGACCGCCTCCGAGAGGCTGCCGCCGAAGACGGTGAAATCCTGCGAGAAGACGAAGACGAGCCGGCCGTCGATCTTGCCCGAGCCGGTCACCACCGCGTCGCCGGGGATCTTCTGCTCAGCGAGGCCGAAGTCGGTGCATTGGTGAACTACGAAGCTGTCGATCTCGTCAAACGTGCCCGGGTCGCAGAGGACCGCGATCCGTTCACGCGCCGTAAGCTTGCCGCGCTTGTGCTGTGCCTCGATGCGCTCGAGCCCGCCACCCAGCAGCGCGCGCTCGCGCGTAGCGCGGAGCTCTTCAACTCTATCTTCCATGCTCATCCGCGCATATCCTGCCCTGGCCGTGCCAGGCTCTCCTTTCACTCGCGCCGCCCGCGGAGCGGTCACAACAGACCCGGCGCGCGGACCCGTCGGGTCCGGGCCGGGTCCCCAGGGTACCCTGCACGCGTGCATGGCATCCTGCACGCGGCCAAAAGGTAGCATGCTGGTCGTGGCAGGCGCAAACGCCACAACGTTCCACAACCCAAGTCCGCCGCGGGCGGAACCCACATGGCCCCACGCTTCGGCGAGGCGGCTTCGGAGTGCCGCCCGTCCAGGGTGGACCGCGGTCCGTCAGCGCGAAGAACAAGCGAGCTTCGGTACCAGTTGCAGTTGGTCCCTGTCCCGCGTCCGCGCGTATACTCCCGTGTCGAGAGGCAGTCAGTCGGGGAGAAGAAGCATGTCGGAGAAACCCGTGGTCCGTCGCTGGCACGATGGCGCCGACGCCCGTCGTTTCCGGGAGTTGGGTCTGTGGGGAGACGCAACCGTGGCCGAGATCTTCGACCGCCAGGCGGAGTCCGGTCCGGACAAGCCGGCGGTTCTTGATGGCCACCGGAGATGGACATACGGCGAGCTCCGCGACTACTCGCTGCGGCTGGCGGCGGCGCTGCCCGACCTCGGGGTTCGCCCGGGCGACGTGGTGGCCGCGCAGGTGCCGAGCTGCTCGCTACTTCCCGTCATCCACCTGGCGGCCAACCGCATCGGGTCGGTGTTCCTGCCGCTCAGCACGACCTGGCGAGCGGCCGAGGTCGGAGCGATCCTCAAGGTCGCCCAAGCGCCGTTGGTCATCGTGCCGGGCGACGACGCCGCGTTCGACTTCGCCGGCATGGTCGAGGGGCTGCGCGCGGAGCTACCGGCACTTCGCCGGGTCATCACCTCCGGAGAAGGGGGCGAGCTTGACGAGCTCGTCCTGAGGACTCCGCTGCCGAGCCGCGAACGTCTCGAGGCGCGCCGGCCTTCAGCCGATGATGCGGCTCACGCGATGACGACCTCGGGGACGACCGGCGTCCCCAAGGTCTCGCTGTGGAGTTCCAACAACCTGGTCGTGCTGCTGCTTCAGCAGTTCGCCCAGGCGATCGCCCTGCGCCGCGACGACGTGGCGGGGGCGCTCGCCCCGGCCAACACCGGCTCCACAGGCTACGCGTTCGCGGTCCTGGCCCCGCTGCTGGCAGGCGCCAGCTCCGTGATGCTCGAGCACTGGGAACCGCGGGCGGCACTGGAGCTGCTCAGCCGCAACCGCTGTACGTACGCGACCGCCATCCCCACGCAGATGGTCCAGCTCCTGACGCTGCCGATCGAGGACTACGACCTTTCGGCGCTCGACCGTTTCAACAACGCTGGGGCGCCACTCGCGCCGGCAGTGGCCCGCGAGATCGAGGCGCGCATCGGCTGTCGCGTGCAGACGATCTACGGCGCCACCGACGGCGGCGTGCCCGTCATGACGCGGGTGGACGACCCCGATGAGCCGCGACAGACCAGCGTCGGTCGGCTGTGCATCGGCCAGGAGCTCGCCCTCGTGGACGCCACCGGCGCGGCGGTGCCCGAAGGCGAGCCGGGGGAGGTGGTCTGGCGCGGGGCGAACAAGTCCTACGGATACCTCAACCAGCCCGACTACGACGCGGCGGCCTGGGACAAGGGGTGGTTCAAGTCCGGCGACCTGGGCCAGGTCGACCGGGATGGCTACCTGCACATCGTCGGACGCACCAAGGACATGATCCTGCGCGGCGGTACGAACATCTTCCCGGCGGAGATCGAGGGGCTGCTGATGGAGCATCCGGCGGTCGGCGACATCGCCATCGTGGGGATTCCTGACCGCGTTCTCGGTGAGCGCGCCTGCGCTTTCGTGGTGCCAGCGTCCGGCGGCTCGGAACCGACGCTACCCGACCTCTGCGACTACCTGCTCGGTCGCCAGATCGCCAAGTGGAAGCTGCCGGAGCGGATCGAGCTGGTTCAGGAACTGCCGCGCAACGCCGGGGGCAAGATCGACAAGCAGCAGTTGCGCGAGCGGGCAGCGCAGCTCGCCGCCCAGGAGCAAACGCGCTAGGGGCAGCTTCCCTGGCCGCCCTGCGACGGCGGGATAATCAGCGTCTGGCCAACCTGGAGCGAGCGTAGCGCGTCCACGGTCGTGTTGTTGGCCTGCGCGATAGCGGTCACGCTCACCTTGTACCTGAGGGCGATCGCGCAGGCGCTGTCGCCCGACTGCACCTTGTACGTCTGCTGGCCGCCTGACACGGTCGGCTGGGGTGTTGGCGTCCCCGTGCTGGAGCGCGAGGCGGGCGTGGGTGTCGGGCTGGCCGGCACGTCCGCCTTGGTCGGCACTTTGATCTCCTGTCCGGCGAAGATGTGAGAAGGGTCGATCCCCGGGTTCAGGCGCACGATCTCGGTCAGCGGGACGCCGAGCCGGGCCGCGATCGCGCCCAGCGTGTCGCCGGACTGCACCCGGTAGGAGCCCGGCGACTGGGTGCTGGGGCCGCTGGGCATGGCGCCGACCGGGATCGGCGTCGGCAGCAGCCCGTTCGGCGGCAACGTCGCGGTGGGCACGGCACGCGGGTCCGTGAGCTGGCTGAGGCCACCCTCGCCCTGACGCGAGGCGCCACGTGAGCAGGCGGCCGCGGCAAGCGCGAGCAGCGCCAGCGCGAGGGTGAGCAACGCGGAGGGTACGTGGCGAGGCACGGGACTAGCGGCGCCCTCGGCGCAATGCGCGGCGTAGCCGCTGGCCGATCGTCGGCTGGGGCACGTCGATCACCCGCCCGCGCCAGCGCTGCTCGACACGCGGTCCTCGCGGTGCGCGGAAGCTCCAGAAGAACCCACCCACGAACAAGACCAGGCCGACGATCACCACCGGCCCCTGCGCGGGCCCGAGGAACGACCGGAAGAAGTAGCCGATGAGCACCAGGATCGCCCCCGTCGCGAGCGCGCGGCCGGGCGTCATCCGCTCGAACCGCGAAGAGACCGCGCGGTCCAGGCGCGCGAACGGGCCAACCAGGCGACGCCGCAACGGCGGCCGCGGCGGGCGCGCCGGCAGCTTGCCGCGACGCTCCAGGTCGGCCAGCAGGTCCTCGATCTCGCGGTGGACGCGGTCCGCCATGACGTCTCCTGCGACCATTCTAGCGCCGGCCCTGCCGCACAGGCGGAGCCGCCCGCTAGCCGCGGCTCACGGGGGTGAGCGTCAGGACCTCGTTCAGGCTGCCGGACCGGTAGCCGGCCAGGTCGAGCGTGACGTAGGCGTAACCTAGCTCTTTGAGCCCGGCGACGACGCGCGCCGACACGTCCTCCTCCAACAGGACCCGCATGCCGGCGCGGTCCGTCTCGATGCGGGCGACGGTGTCGTGGTGACGCACGCGCACGGTGCGCACACCCTGCTGCCGGATCAGAAGCTCGGCGGCGCCGATCCGTCGGAGCGCTTCCTCGGTCACGTGGATGCCGTACGGGATGCGGCTGGAGAGGCACGCCATGGCCGGCTTGTCCCAGGTGGGCAGACCGCGCCGGCGGGAGAGCTCGCGGATGTCGGACTTGTTCAGCCTGGCCTCGACGAACGGGCTGCGAACGCCGTGCATTCGTGCGGCCTGCTGCCCGGGGCGGTAATCGCCCAGGTCATCGACGTTGTAGCCATCGACGACCCACGCGATCCTCTCCGCGTCGGCGATGGCGCGCAGGCGCGTGAGAAGCTCGTCCTTGCAGTGAAAGCAGCGGTCCGGGTTGTTCGCGACATAACCCGGGTCGTCCATCTCGCGTGTCTCCACCGTCCGATAGCGCACGCCGATCTCCCGGGCAAGCTCCGCCGCTTGCCCGCGCTCCTCAACCGCGACGCTCGGTGAGATGCCGGTAACGGCGAGCGCCCGTTCGCCCAGGACCTCGTGCGCAACCGCAGCGAGAAGGGTGGAATCGACGCCGGCGCTGAACGCGACCAGGGCGCTGCCCATCCCGGCGAGGGAGGCGAGCAGGGCGCGCTCGCGGGCTTCCAGGGTAGTGCTGGTCTCGGACATCTCCTGTGGATTGTAGCAAGCGCCCGTTGTGTAACTCGGTACGCCGGGCCACGATCGGCTCGTGAGCGCGGAGCCGATCGCACCTCCCGCAGTGGACTGGTCCTCCATCCGTCCCGCGGTGCTCGCCTGGTTCCGGCAGCACGGGCGGTCCCTGCCGTGGCGGGAGACGCGCGATGCGTACGCGGTGCTCGTCGCGGAAGTGATGCTGTGTCAGACGCAGGCGTCGCGCGTGGCCGGTCGGTGGGAGCGCTTCCTGGCGCGCTTCCCCTCGGTCGAGGCGCTCGCGCGCGCGCCGATGTCCCACCTGCTCGACGAGTGGAGCGGGCTGGGCTACAACCGCCGGGCGCTGCAGCTCCACGCGACGGCGCGGGTGGTCGTCGAGCGGCACGGCGGCGTGGTGCCGGACGATCCGGGCGCGCTGCGGGCGCTCCCGGGCGTCGGCGGGTACGTCGCGGCGGCGGTCGCCGCCTTCGCGTATGAGCGACCCGAGCCCGTGCTGGACGTGAACGTGACCCGGGTTCTGCGACGGCTGGCTGGCGTGACACGGCCGGCGGGGCTGCGTGCGCTCGCCAGCGCTGCCGTGCCGCCTGCCGCCGCGTGGGCGTGGAGCTCGGCGTTGATGGACATCGGCGCGACGGTATGCCTGCCACGGCGGCCACGCTGCGATGTCTGCCCGCTGTCACCTTGGTGTGCGGCCCGGGGGGCGTTGCGGGCGGGAGTGGCCGAGGCCGTGGAGGCGTACGCTTCGCCGCGCCAGGCGCCGTACCGTGGCTCCCGTCGCGAGGCGCGCGGGCTGGCGGTGCGCGGACTTGTGCGTGCGGGGCCGGGCGGGCTCAGCCCCGCGGAGCTTCGACCGCTGCTGCCCGACGGCCACGACGCGCTCGCCGTCCTGCGGGCGCTGGCCCGCGACGGGTTCTGTCGCGAGCGGGACGGGCGGTTCGTGGTGGCGGAGGTCGAGTAGGCAGCGACGGGTTCCCGGCAGTCGCATCTGTCCGCGGGGGCTCGCCGCCGAGCCGCGGCGCGCGGCGCCACACAGCCTGAGTCTCGGCGACCGCGCCTGGATGGCACTGGCGCAGTCTCCTGCCACGGACATCCAGTCATGACAGATCTCCCGAATGCTGGCAGACTGGACACGGAGGTGCCAGATGGAAGCTGTGCGCATCAAGATGGGAGATGGCGGTCGGCTGGTGATTCCGGCGGAGTTCCGCCGCCGTCTCGGTCTCGAATCCGGCGCGGAGGTGCTGGTCCTCGTCGAAGACGACGAGATCCGCATGTCCACGCCGGGCGTGGCGCTGCGGCGCGCGCGGCAGATCGTCCGCCGCCACGTTCCTGCCGGCGAGTCGCTGGTGGACGAGCTGATCGCGCAGCGGCGCGCGGCGGCCGCGCAGGGAGAATGATCGAGGCGGTGCTGGACGCGTCGGCGCTGCTGGCGCTGTTGAACGGCGAGCCCGGCGCGGAAGCCGTTGAGCCGCTGTTGAATCGTGCTGCTGTGAGCTCCGTGAACCTCTGCGAGGTGGCATCGCGGCTGGTTGACCGGGGGCTCGATCGAGACGAAGTCCGCGAGGTCTTGGGCGTTGTGGCAGTCGCCGCGGTTCACGAGTTCGACCGGACGGCCGCGGAGCTTGCGGCCGAGCTGCGGCGCTCGGTGCCCTACAGCCTCAGCCTCGGGGACCGTGCCTGCATGGCACTGGCACAGGTCCTGGGGGTTCCGGCCGTGACGGCCGACCGCGGTTGGATGCAGGTGCAGGCCGGCGTCGAGGTGCGCCTCATCCGTTAGCGTTCCTGCCACGGCCGGCCCGGAGGCTCGTCGAGCCGCATCTCCAACTCGATCTCATTGCGCAGCGGGATCCCGTCGGCGCCGACGAGCGGTATCTCTGGCTTGAGCCTGCGTGCTGCCGATGCCGATCGCCGGCGGGACGCTGTCCAGGGTCACGATCTCGCAACCGTCGGCTTCGGCGTGGTAGGTGAGGAGGCCGGCCGGTTGCCCTTCGCGGACAGCCGCGTACCTGGGGAGCTCATGAGGGCGATAGACGGCGCCGTGCGCCACGACGGTCTCCGCGCCCCACCGCGCCGTGACGAATTGTCGGACCCAGTCCCTGTCGTCGGCGCCGAGGGGCCGGATCACGTACCCCGACATGGGTGAATCCTCCAATCCGCCAACGGCCGGTCACATGGTGTGCTGGACGTACTCCACCACCGTCCCTTCCGGGTGCCGGACGCGCATGTTCCAGCCGGTCGGGACGCGCTTCGGCTCCTCGAGCACGGTGGCGCCGCGGGCGACGACCCGCTCCCGGCACTCGGCCAGCGAGTCGACCACGAACGTGGCCCGCGTCGCGCGGAACGGCCGCAGCGCGTCGTCGCTTCCGGCGACGAGCAGCACCGGCCCGACCTCCGCGATCTCCAGCCCGGCCTTGGGGTACGCGAAACGCAGCCGGCACTTGTCGCCGCCGACGGCCTCGTAAAACGCGACCGCCGCGTCGAGATCGGCCGGGGGGCGAGGTAAACCCGGATCAGGGACCGCAAGACTGCCATGCTCAGCTCCGTTCGGTCGCGGTGGTCGCCCGCGCTGTCCAGCGCGGGCATCCGTCGCCGGGTGGACGCTCTCGCGCCCGGCCGCACGCCGTCAGGGTCCGTCGGCGTAGTAGCGCATGATCGGCTGGTCGGGAGAGCGGCGGGCAACCTCCACGAAGCCCGCGCCGCGGAACGCCGTGACCAGCCCACGATAGGCGGCCCAGGCCTCCGGCAGGCGACCTCCTTGCGGCTCGACCGGGTACCCCTCGACGATGCGTGCGCCGCGCCCGCGCGCGTGCTCCACGGCGGCGCGCAGCAGTCCCGCCATCAGCCCCTGCCGGCGGAAACCCTTGTCGATGTAGAAGCAGACAATCGACCAGACCGGCTCGTCGTCGATCCGCTTGAGGACGCGGGAGCGTTCGATCGAGCCGAAGACCGGGCGCGGGGCCACCGACACCCAGCCCGCCGGCCGGCCGTCCGCGTAGGCGAGCAGGCCGGGCACCTCGCCCGCCTCCACGATGCGGCGCATCGCCTGGCGGTTGGCCGCGCCGTGGTCGCGGCGGAACTGCTCGCGCGTGAGGCGGAACCACATGCACCAGCAGCCGCCATAGGCGCCCTGTGGGCCGAACAGGGCTTCGAGGTCCGGCCAGCGGTCGGGCGTGACGGGATGGATCTCGAAGGCGGTGGACGTCCCTGCGGGCATGCGGCGCTTCCTCTCCCGACGCGAGGCGTCGCGGCTACCGGCCGTGAGCCCGGCGAACCGCGCGGATGTCGTCGACGTGTCCCAGTGCGTGGCTCGCCAGCATGCTGATGAACGCGCGAACCTCCGTCTCTTCGCCGGCCTCGTTCCGTACCGTTCGGTCCCACGCGCCGGGCACCGCGTCCAGTAGCTGCAGCAGGTGTGCGCGTACGGCGTGGAACAGGTCGAGCGACGGCCCCGAGGCGCGCCGCTCGTACACCAGCGCGCCGGACCACGCGTCGGAGCTGTAGGGATTGAAGCGATAGGTGCGTCCGGGCTCGGCCAGCGCCATCGTCACGGCCCCGAGCGCCATGGCCTCCGAGTCGGCCACGTGGTGGACGATCTCGCGGATGCTCCAGGCGCCCGGCTCGAGTGCCAGGTCGAGGTCCGCCTCCTGGAGATCCTCCAGGGCGGCGCGCAGCTCGGACATGCCGCGAGCGTACAGCTCACGCACCTCGGCGTCGCCGCGGCGCACCAGCGTCCAGAAGTGGAGGCGGTAGCCGTCCGGGCCGGGGAGCTCCAGGCCACGGTCGCCCCACGCGGTCTCAACCGCGCGCACGCCGTCGATGCCGGCGGCGGCGAGCTGCGCCTGCAACGCGACCAGGTTCGGGTGGTGGAAGTACAGGGTCGTGCGGGGTCGCGCGACCTCGTGGATCGGTGAGAGGTGGCCACGAGGGTCTCCGGCGCGCGGGCCGGCCAGCAGCACGCGTCCGCCCGGGGCGTCGATGACGGCGACGTCCTCGTCCGGGCGATGCTCCTGGAGGGTGAAGCCCGGCAGGCGCGCGAGAAACGAAGCGGCGGCCGCCACGTCCGTTACGGTGACGGCGAACGCGGGGAGCGCATCCACGCCGCTGCACCTCCAGCCGGCATCCACGCCGGTGACGCACGCATCATGCCACCGATCCCGGTTTGGCGGTGACGCCCGCTGGGGCGGCTAGTAGAAGTCGTAGCAGTGCGGCGCGTGCTCGGCTGAGAACGCCCGCGTGAGCGCGGTGAGCGCCCCGCGGTCGGTCGCCTCGATGCGGCCGCAGTTGTACCAGTCCCAGGCCGTCCGGTAGCCGTTATACAGGGCGGCGAGCGCGGGCGCGCCCAGCGTGGCGACCGGCTCGTCCCGCGAGCGGGTGAGCGTGCCGCGGCCCTCGGCGACCTCGAGCCGCCAGACGCCGTCGTTCCAATCGCAGGTGGGATCGACGATCCGCAGCGCCAGCGAGGCGCGCATCTCGGGGTCGAATGGGCGCTGCTCGACGGCCCGGGCGGCATCCACCACCCGCAGCATGTAAGAGCCGTGGACGCGCGTCTCGCAGCGGGACGGATCGGCGATGACGGAAAGCAGCGGGTCGTCGGCGGGCGCCTGCCAGCGGAGCTCGCGCACCAGGTCGTGGGCAGCGAGAAAGCGGAGGATTTGCACGTAACCCTGAGGCGTGGCGGCCACCAGCTCGCGCACCTCACAACGCTGGCCGAAATGCTCCAGCGCCGTCAGCCGGTAGAGGACATACGCCTGGGGCCGGCCGCCGTCGTCCGACCAGAGGGCCGCCATCGGGTCGCCGCCGAACGGGTCGCTGAGGACGCGCTGCCGCCACCACTGCTCGTGCCGTTCGATGGGGCCGTTGGCGCGGGTGGTGGCGCGGGTGTAG